>JAGQLH010000017.1 GCA_020429465.1 Candidatus Dojkabacteria bacterium
CGTTGTTCGCAAAAGGACCAGAACTAAACCCCTCTCGAAAACTAATTACAGGAGTAATCTGCGGGATTCGAGTTGAAGAGATTAAGGAGCCCTTAATGCAAGAAATTCGATATCTAGACAAACTCATTGACGAACTTGCACGCGGAAAAACAATGAAAAAGATTTTGAGAGTATAATGATTATCCTTCTCTCACAATAACAATTCGTAATTTTATAGAATACCATGCAACATTTCCAACTTAATTCCTCACTGAGAATACTTCTCGCTACCAATTCACTGATCTTACTTGCGGGGGCTATGCTTGCACCAATCTACGCCCTTTTTGTAGAGGATATCGGTGGAAGCCTTATGGACGCAAGTATCGCAGGTGGAATCTTTGCACTATTTGCAGGGGTTACAACATTTATTTCGGGGAAAATTAGCGATTCCTTTAAAGAAAATGAACTTATTATAGTTCTGGGGTATGTGATCGTAGGTATTGGATTTTTATCATATCTGTGGGCAAATTCAATAGTAGCCTTATTCATCATTCAGGCACTCATAGGGATTGGTGAAGCCATATACTCCCCAGCATTCGATGCTGTTTATTCGAAGCATCTTGATACCAAAAGTGCTGGTACACAATGGGGTGCCTGGGAATCTATGAATTATTTTACCAGTGCGATTGGCGCAATCGTAGGTGGAAGTATTGTTACCATATTTGGATTTAATACACTCTTCATATGCATGTTCGCATTATGTATAACTAGTGGACTATACATATACCATTTAAAGCGTTCTGTACTCTAGTCCTCAATTGACAGAGTCAAAGATTCCACTATAAGATATAGATAAGGGAAATACCTAAGTTGCCTACTTTATTTGTTTTATCTACCCTCATGCAACTATTAAAACAACAAATCAGATCAGTAGTCTCACTCATGCTGATAGCATGTTTTATTATGGCTACAGTCACGACAACAAACGCACAGGTATGCGACATTACTATCAGACCGCATATTCAAGGAATTAGACTTGTAACTACACCTTCTTGTACTGCTGAAACAACAGCATTATTTTATTCGAGTATAAGCCAGAATGGCTCAACATCAAACTACGATCTCATACTTGACGAATCCTCATGGACTGCAGTAGGAGCACATATGGAGAAAGTTATCTCAACAAACTTCCCAGCAAACGTATTTATTGTATATGAACTAAACCCAAACCTCTCTGCAACAGCAACTGGACATAGAGCCCCAGGTAATCTTAACGTAGAACTAGTTCCTATTCTCGTCACACCATCACTCACTAATCCAGACTATTTCCTTTCCGCTTTAGTTGAGCCAATTGGTTTAGAAAATATGGTGGGAATAACTGGCGGATTTAATTCAGGCTGGACAACAGACGAAACAGACTTTTATCAGGAGAATCCTTTTATTCTTGGAGAAAATCATTTGCCGGGAAGTACAAAAGTACTATCACTAACTACAAAGGTCGACACCCAAACTATGACCTTATATACAGGTTTTGGATTCTGGCCATTATCACCGGGAGAACAATAGAAGATTGCTAACAGGCTTTTATTGATAAAGCTACTATGAATACTCGTAGTAGCTTTATCACTTTTTACACTCAAATCTCTAATCACCTATGAAAATACTACCAAAACTATACTTCTCAATTGTCGGTATCTATATCCTCTACCCACTGATTTATATATATAGTTTCTATGGGAGGAATGATTATCTATTTATAAATAATTACGGGAAAATTTCTCGAGGTATATTAGTTATCATCGCTCTCTTAGTTGGAAATATTATCTATTTTGCCATACGCTATAAACTGCAACAAAAAATAACTAGCTTGAAATTAATCCTGCATATCGTATGCTCATCAGCTTTACTCGTAGGGTTCTGGTTCTACACTTTCGTAGTTGCAGTAGTCGACTTCTCACTACATGGATGGTAATCACATAATGGTATAGTTAGGTATACTTTTTATAGTAATGACGATTATGACAGAACGTGCAACATTTGGAGGAGGCTGCTTTTGGTGTATCGAAGCAGCATTCAAACATATTAAGGGAGTAATTTCGGTCACATCAGGTTATGCTGGAGGAACAACGGAAAACCCTACTTACAAAGAGGTATGCAATGGAGCAACAGGACACGCTGAAGTAATTCAAGTAGAATTTAATCCAAAAGATATTACATTCAAAGAATTAGTAAATATTTTCTTTCACCTCCATAACCCCACTGAACTAAACAGACAAGGTCCAGATGTCGGAACACAATACCGCTCAATAATTCTCTTTCACGATGATGGGCAGAAAACTGCTGCAACGGAGGTAAAAGATGAGATAGAAGCATCTGGGGATTTTGATGACCCTATCGTTACCGAGATAGTATCTCTTAACACATTTTATCCAGCTGAAGAGTATCACCAGGATTATTTTGAGAAAAATCCAAATAACGCCTACTGTCAGATTAATATAAATCCTAAGCTAGCAAAACTCCGAAAAAAATATTCGAATTATACAATTGAACAATAAATCATGAAATTCATTCTTATACGTCATGGACAAACAGATATAAATGCTAAAGGTGATATGCATGAACATATGAGCCTTGCAGGACTTAACCAGCTAGGAATCCAACAGATTCAGTCTCTCATATCCAAACTAAAAACTTACGGAATTAGCCATTTGTACTCCTCTCCCGAACAACGTACAATTCAATCAAGCTTCATCCTTAGCGAAGCCCTTTCACTCCCCTTCTCTATTGAACAAAATCTTCGAGAACGAAATTGGGGTGAATGGGAAGCTGTTGGATGGGACAATATTAATGCAAAACTCAAGGATTTAACACTAGAAGAACGCTACGAAATAGTCCCCCCTGGTGGTGAATCATGGAAAGCCGTTAATAACCGTTTACAGGAATTTCTAGCAAACATAAAAAAAGATCACACAGAATATGAAATTATTGCAATAATTTCACATGAAGGAACCTTACGAGCCTTAGCCCCACTACTCAAAGATGAACCTAAAGAGAAAAGTATAGAGTATTCGTTCGAAAATGGAAGTATGACTGAGATCGAATCTTAGCCTACCAAAGTGGATCTAGGCTCATTAGTACAACCAGTACAGTCACCGTGTTTATTATCCCATACCAACAAATAAAGTAGACTATCCTTTTAACCCAACTGTCGACCTTTTTCCTAGCAAAAATATTTTCTACTACCACAAGCCCAACTGCTCCAACTAACCATGAAAACCAAAAAATATATAAATCAAATGAATAAACTAACCCCAGATTCAATTCAAAAAAGAAGGCCATAAAAATACCGACCTTTATTACAAACGCTCCCCCTAAAGCTTCCCATGCTTCTCGTTGAGTTGGATAGAATTTGAAATTCTTCATGTCATTTAATACACAAGTTTATACACGATTATACACATAGTTGACCTAATTGAGTAAATGAACGAAAATAGAGTCATGATTCAACTGTCCCAATTATGACCAAATCAAAACAAGAGCAATTAACAGAATTAAAACAACAGATAGAACGTCTTGAAAAGGAGTTGTCTTCAGATGCTGAAGGAGCTAACACAATTAGCAGCAATACCAACGTCCCCATAAAAGAACTCTATGCATGGGAGGCTCCCGACCGAATCACGTTGGTAAAAAGTAAAGCCTGGTATACAACCCTTGCCACAACTGCTGGTGTGGTAATTTTCATAGCACTACTTATCGAAAATTTCTTCCTAATACCCGCCATTCTCGCAATTATCTTTCTCATCTATGTAATGAATACAGTACCCCCTAAAAATATTCGAAATATCATTACCAATAAAGGAGTACAAATTGATTCAGAATTCTACTTATGGAAGGATATAGAGTGCTTCTGGGTAAGCGAACGAGAGGGGGAAATGATAATAAATGTCGAACTTACAGACTACAAAGGAAGGATCATGCTTTTGTTAGGAAAAGGTGATATCAATTCCATTCTTACAGAAATGATAAAACACGAAGATTATCGAGAACCAAAAGGAATAGGAAGCGTAATGAGTAGATTAGTTGATGGAAAAAATAAAAAGCTTACTGATTTCACGACAAAAAAGTAATCCCTACCCTAGTTCTGATGATATAATCCTATCGCTTTAATCTAATCTTGTGCGCTGGTAGCTCAGCTGGATAGAGCATTTCTTTGCGGAAGAAAAGGTCGCAGGTTCGAATCCTGCTCAGCGCATTTTAGTACTTATACCCTAGTAGATTCCCTGTTGCGTTACTTCACCATCCTGAAGATACTCAATCTCAGAATCTGAGATCCATCTCACAAATTCTGCATTAGATTGTCGCATGTCCTGATACTCAAAATGATTGATTGCAGAAACCTCCTCAAAAGTATTCGAATCATAGATGTATAATCCACAATTACCTTCCCAACACTCACCCTGATAGATAAAATACTTACCAGTAGGAGAAAATGCTAAGAATTCATTTCCAAGATAATAATTAGTAAGGAGAACCGGATCTGGATTTTGAAGAGATAGATCAAGAACACCCACTACACTATCAGATTCTAGTAAATCTGACTGAATTTCAAATCCAATGAGCTTTTGATCAGGTGATACAATGATTTCCCTAAAGCGTGCATATTCTTGGAAACTATTTTCATTTTGACATATCTCTAGTTGCATTGGTGAATGAGAAAGAAAATAATCCTGACAACGGATTACTTCGGAAGCAAAAAAATTATAAATAACGCCATTATCAATCGATAGTAACTCCTCACGACCTTTATAGATTTTCGTACTATTCTGTGAAAGATGTACATCATCCCGATCAGACCTTAGTAAAAACAAACTCCCAATGAGAATTGATAGAATCGCTAAGACCATACAGATAATTACAAAGTATTTTTTCATGGTGGATTCATTAATATAGTATTTTATTTCAAAGATACTAGTAAAAATTAGTAGCTTTCAAACTACACATGTTGATCAAACAAAATGGGATTACCATCAGGATCTTCTAGGGTGAAATGTTCAGGCCCAGATGAATTTTCGTCAACTTCTTTGATAAGATCAATACCTTGCTCTTTAAGCTTTTTTTGTAATTCACGAACATCAGTAAATGCATTTAACTCATTTGCGTCTTCATCCCACCCTGGATTGAACGTCAAAAGATTTTTATCAAACATCCCTTGGAATAGTCCGAGACGACAATTACCATTTTTCATTATCAGCCAATTCTCCTCAATATTCCCATCGAATTTTTCAAAACCCAACTTCTCATAAAACTCCTTTGACTTCTTTATGTCTTTGACTGAAAGACTAAGAGAAAATGTTCCTAGCTGCATATTTCTTAAATAATTAAGTAAGATAATTCAAGATCTTTTCTACAGTTTGATGTGGACTCAGTTCTCCTACATTAATTTTTATGTCATCCTCAGACTCTTCACTCATGACATACTCATAGAGATCTCGAAATTCATTTTCAGGAACAGAATAATCTCGTTCTAGATTTCTTTTCCAAAGTATTTCAAAATCTGCATACAGTAAGACTGAACATACATTATAATCATAGTTATTGGAAAGCTCTATAATATTTTTAGCTACACCATGCTCCCCATCTTTACTCCAAGAAAAAGTACCTTCAGTAACAATTGTATAGGAACCATTTTCAAGGTAATTTTCAAGTACTGAAAGATAGTTTTTATATGCCAGAAGATGTTCCACAACTGACACATCTTCAACTTGACGATTTTGCAAATGTATCCCCCAACGAAACATATCTAATTCAATATATGCAGCCTTACCATTTACTGTATCTAGTAGTTGCTGAGAGATCGTCCCCTTTCCACTTGCAGGTGCACCTCGTAAAATAAAAATATTTTTTGAACTACTCATTAGGTTTTTGTACTAAAGTTGTTTCTAGTATAGCAAACAAGTGATATCATCTTTCTAGCACGGAGGGATGCCGGAGCGGTTGAACGGCCCGGTCTCGAAAACCGCGGGAGTCGCAAGATTCACAGGGGTTCGAATCCCCTTCCCTCCGTTCGCTACTTTATCCGTCACGCTATACCCTCTCGGCAGAGATAAGAAGTTTATTTTGCTCTGTGGAAACCTTCCTCCCTGCTTCTCTTAAATTCTATTCAGCAATATCTGCCAGGGTAACTTCTGCACCCAGTTTTAAAGCATCCTCAAGCTCATCAACCAATTTCTGGTTAGTTGAATAACGTCGATCCTTATCCAACGAAAGCGCGTTCAAAAAAATCTTCTCAATTGTAGCTTTAGCTTCATCTGACAAATCCGTCCTTCTGTTAATATTCGCCCTCATTACATCACCCTCTTTCAGACCCATAAACCCTGTATAGTAACCCGCAGAATTTAGGCCAACACCTTCTTCTTTGAGTGGATGAACATTAAATAACAATTGGAATGCCGTAACTGCAAAAGCAAAATTATCTGAAGAATCCGAGTATTCACCGGAAGTGATAGCCACAGGGTCTAAATATTGAGGAGTCCCTATAATTTGATAACTACCATTGGGGGCAACTGATGATGAAATCCCAAAATCACATAAACGTACTTGTATATCATCATCCCCATTATTCCTAGATAAAAGAAAATTTGATGGTTTAATATCTCTATGAACAATATCATTCTGGTGGACATAATCAACCGCTTGTGACATCTCTCGTAGGAGTTTACGTACTCTTTTTATTGGAGGATATACCCCTTTCCTATTGCATTGCTTTAAATATACGTGTAAATCTATTCCAGCCCATTCTGTAATTAGTAAAGTATTACTTTCATATTTCTTTCTCCGAGATCCATCAACTACTAAATCAGTCTCAACCTTACCTTTGAATGCATCATAAATTTTTACAATATGTGGATGGTTTAAGCTCGCCACAGCTTGTGCCTCAGCTAAATATTCTGATGGTTCTATCTCTAATGCCTCTAAAAAAGTATTCGAAAGTACTTTGATAGCTACAACATCACCACGAACCCTATCCCAGGCTTTAAAAACAACGCCTGCTGCACCTTTCGCCCCCCAGCCTTCAACAACATATCTCCCCTCACTAAATGGAATTTCTCCCTCATCATTTACCCAGCTTCTATTTTCAGGTTCACTCAGAAACCATGCATTTTCTAACTTTATAGGTGCATTCTTAACATCACTACCGATTAAACCTTCAAGAGCAGAGCTTGTGGCTGGAAAGCGAAGATCTTCACCATTCATCTCACCACTAACCAGTGCAGCAATTGCAGTTTCAATATGTCTTGATTGCTCTTCAATTTCTTTGTATATACTGTTCAATTCAACCATTAATAGTATGTACTTAACTAAATCTCAATCTTTTCACCACCCACCACCTCTCGTGGGTTAAAATTAACTTCGTAAATCGCCAATAACGTAGCAAAGAACTCTCTTACATGATAGGGATGAAAACCTGATTCTCCCTCAGCTACATACCCAACAGCCTCAACACCAAATTTATCACACAAATACAGTGCTCGTGGTAGGTGAAATCGTTGACTAACAATAATTACTTCATCTAAATCAAAGATTTCCTTTGCACGTTGACAACTTTCATACGTACTTCTACCCGCAAAATCTGGTTGTATATCGCTTTCCGGAACCCCAAGAACTACTGCAGCTGCACTCATTACCTGTGGCTCATTATACTCCTCAGTTCTGTTATCGCCCGACATGAGAATTTTCTCAACAGCACCCACCTGATAAAGCTCAACTGATTTTTCGATTCTTTTACTCAGTAAATAACTTGGCTTTCTGTTCTGCACAGATGTTCCAAGTACTAATGCTACTTTTGTATGTTCAACTTCCTCTGAAGAAGTTAAGATTTTTTTAGCATATTGAGACTGAAAACTACTCCACCAGACAGTACAAATAATAAGTATTGCCCCTGAGCACAAGAGGAAGATAACAAGTATTTTTTTAAACCTAAAAAACGTATCTTTCATGTTACGATTATGTTGTAATCTTATAAACATTCATGTTAAATTCATATAAACAAAGCCCTCAATTAACACAATAAAAGAATTCTTTCGGAGTTTCATAGTACATATTTGAACAAAGAACATTGACAAGTAAACCCATTATCTCATATAGTATAGTAGTCTCCAACTTGACGAAAAATTTGTAAGTTACTATCACCATTATTAAGTGGCGACTAGAATTTTAACTTGTTACGCTTCTATCAATGATAAGCCTGCAGGATGTTTGCGATTTACCTATCGAATTCGATGATCTCGATAACGATTTTAAGATGCCTGAGTGTTTACATTGTAGAAGAAAAAAAGACATTCCCATCGAGAGCCTAGCCCATACACTTCTCAATAGCGCTATTAATTATCCAAAAAGCGTTTATTCAGAATATTCAGTATTTCTTGAAGAGGATGAACAAGTTTTTGCAAAAGATGAGTTGAATTATGATCTTCTTGTTATCCCAGCCGGATTACTAGGAATAGAATTTATTAAATCCCACATATACTACTCTCCAATAAGTTCTGAATGCAACAATATGAAATTCAGCACTATTGTTGAAGGAATACAAGGTATGACTACAGTGGTTATGCAGAAAAACACAGCTGCATGTGCGCCTGGTACAAATCAACCAATGGTTCAAGAAGGAATAATGATTGAGCTTCAGCCAAAGGATAAAATTGCCATTCCAGAAGGTTATTTCTATACATTTGTAAATACCACTGGAGATACGGTAATACTCTCTCGCGTATACAAGCAATATAAAACTGCACCAACAGATTCTCTAAGTAGAACTAAAGGACTTGCATACTTCTGCATCAGAAAAAATGCTAAGCAGGAATTCGTATTCAATCCTCGATTCCGAAATATTCCATCAATAAAAAAGATGTCCCCACGGGATAATCATATGCCAGAATTAGGATTCGACCTTAGTGAATCACTATATAACCTCGCTCGTTTAAAAACCGAAAAATTCCTCTCTATTTTGTCCTAATATATGCAAGAGAAATTTTTCAATGTTTATACCTAGTGAGATTATCATCTACCCGAAATGAACTATAAAGAGATTTTGGTATAGTCTAAGTTCCATTGATTTTGAAACCTGATTTTAGCTAATATCACACTAACAAAAGGAATAAGCGAACCACTTGTTCCAACCGAACTACAATAGAATCCCAATTTTGGGGTTCTTTTGTGTTAATGATATAATACGTAGTCTCCTATTACGATCGGACTTTCCACCCAGGAGTAGCTAGGGAAACAACCTAGATCCCCCAATAGATGAGACGATATTGGACAACTCAAATTAACAAAAGAGTTACAAAGGTATGCTTGGCGACAAACATACAAAAGTAAGGTGGCACCACGAGTAAATTAACTCGTCCTTATCAGTACATACACGCTATTATCTGTGTACTGGTAATGGCGGGTTTTTTAATTTTTAGGTACCATATCATGCAAGATATAAAACGTATTCAGGAAAACCCTGAGTTATTTAAACAACTAGTCAAAGATAAAAACATATCTCTTGATATTGATTCACTCCTTGAATACCACGAGCAACGTTCGACTCTCCAACAGCAAATAGAATCATTACGGCAAGAACGAAATTTAAACGTTGATGCAATAAAAAAAGTACAAGGAAAACCACCATCAGAACTAATTACAAAAGGAAAAGAAATTAAGCTACAACTTTCAGATTTAGAAGAAGCACTCAAACCAGTAGAAGAACAGTATAAGAAAATGCTCTATATGACACCACAAACAGTTTCAGAGGACACTCCAGTAGGTAAAGATGATAGTGACAACGTAGAGGTTCGTAGGTGGGCTCCAGAGTCTGGAGATGGTGGTAACCCTAAAGCGTTTGATTTTGACTTTAAAGACCACATTGAACTTGGTACTAGCCTCAATATACTTGATCTAGACCGAGGAACTAAAACTGCTGGATTCCGAGGTTACTATCTTAAGAATGAAGGAGCACTCATGCACATGGGATTAATGATGCATGGGATGAAGTTATTACAAGAGAAAGGATTTCAAATGTTTGTAACTCCTACTATTGTAAAAGCAGATGCATTATGGGGAAGTGGTCATTTCCCTTTTGACGAGGAAAATATCTACACAGTGGAAAGTCTTAAGGATTCAGAAGATGATGATTCAAATAAAGAAAAGAAGTTTCTTATTGGAACCTCAGAACCATCATTACTAAATTATCACAGCGATGAAGTACTAGATGAATCTCAATTACCGCTTAAATTAGCTGGATTTTCACAATGTTACAGAAGTGAGATAGGTAGTTATGGGAGAGATACACGAGGGATATATAGAATTCATGAATTCATGAAGATTGAGCAGGTTGTAATTTGTAAAAATAGTGAGGAAGAAGCAGAAAAATTTCATAATCTCATGATTAGCTATTCAGAAGAACTTCTCCAAAGCCTTAAACTTCCATACCGACTTCTCCAGATTTGTACTGGGGATATGGGAGCTGGTAAATATAAAATGTACGATATTGAAACATGGATGCCTTCACGAGAAAGCTATGGCGAAACACATAGCGCATCTAACCTACTAGACTGGCAGACCCGACGGTTAAACCTTAGAGTACAAGATGCTCACGGTGAAAAGTATTACCCATATGCATTAAACAATACTGTAGTTGCATCGCCAAGGATTCTTATAGCTATCTGGGAAAACTATCAAAACAGTGATGGAAGTATTACTGTACCAGAGGTACTAAGGGAGTATGTTGGAACGGATATAATAAACCAATAACCACTTACACAACAAACCAAGTAAATAAAAAAGATCCCACTGCTTCGGAGGGATCTTTTTTTATAGTAAAACTTGCTTAAATTTATGCTACTGCATCTTTAAGCTGTTTACCAGGTTTGAATTTAGCAACAGTTTTTGCTGGAATCTGAATAACTGCACCTGTTTGTGGGTTACGTCCAGTTCGAGCTTTTCTTTCTGCTACTGAGAAAGTACCGAAACCTGTGAATGTAGATGAGTTACCTCGTTTTAGTGAGTCAGTAATAGCATCTAATAGAGCTTCGATAGCTGCTGCCGCATCTTTTTTAGTTAAACCAGTTGCACTTGCAACTGCATTTACTGCGTCTGCTTTGTTCATGTTGTTTCACCTCCTTTCATTTTGGATTTGTTCCTTAAAGTCAGGAACAGGGTAATAGTTAGATTTGATTAACATCCCTAGGATAATGCTTAAGACAGTGGATTGTCAAGTAACAAAAGGCAATTCGGCTTTTTACACACGAATTATGGGTTAGTTTTCTTAGTAATCCCATATAACGACTAACATGCGTATAGTATTAGGCTATTCAACAGTTTGCCGATCATTGCACAATGAAACTGATAAATAGACAATCCCGAATTCCTTCTACAGAAAAAGGTTATCAGAATTCACAAAGCAATTATTAGGTTTATAGTTATAAAAGCACTATCAATATTCTATATAGCAACTATATTGATAATTAACTGTGAGTCTCGTTTTATATAGGTTATGCCTATGAATAGGTTGATTTTCGGATTTTTTACTCGACTTAGAGTACTTATTGGAGAATTTTATCTATTCGTTTGATTGATTTCGCCTCTTTTCCTTCAAATGTAACCAAAACAGAGTTAAAAATCCGAGGACCTTCAAGCTCGGCTTTGTACGGCTCCTTCATTGGAAACATAAAATTATTTGTTGTAATACTTGGATTAACCCACAACGAAGCATTATAGGGGCCACACATCCCAACATCGGTGACATATGCCATATCACCCATTAACCTTGCATCTGCAGTAGCTACATGAGTATGAGTTCCAAAAAATGCTGATACTCTAGAATGTACATACCATCCAAATGTAAGTTTTTCAGCAGTTGTTTCAGCGTGAAAGTCTATGAAAATCAAAGGGTTGCTTGATTTGTCATCAGACAAAATTCCTTCATCTACTCTTGCATTCCACCACTCATCAAACACCCAGAATGGGCTTCGAACTGGCTCTCTCATAAATCCTTGACCGAGAAATGAAAGTATAAATATCCGTTTGTCTCCTAAATCTATTAATTTATAGCCCTTTCCTGGGATTTGAGCATTTCCTTCATAGTTGAGTGGGCGAATAATAGGCAAATTTAAATCATATAGATCTTCATGAAATTGTTTTTGTGCCCACACATGATCACCAGCTGTGAAAAAGTCTACTCCATACGATTCTAATTCTTTTAAAATTGCACGTGTTACTCCTCTACCACCTGCAGCATTTTCACAATTCGCAATTACAAAATCTACTTCATAGTGCTGTTTGATATTTGATAACACATCTTTCACACTTTCTCTTCCTGGCCGGGCTGATATATCCCCGATAAACAACACATTCATATTTCTGGAGTCTTGCATAATATATTATAATTTTCAGTGCGAATACATTCGCATGCTAGAATTTGGTTTCTAAACTCAATTATATCGTATATTAGAATATGAAGCATAAGAAGCGTCCAACAATTGGACTTGCATTAGGAAGTGGAGGAGCTCGAGGGCTTGCTCACATTGGTGTCATTAAAGCATTACTTGAGGCAGAAATCCCTATTGACCTTATTGCAGGGACAAGCGCAGGCGCAGTTATAGGAGGGATGTATGCTTTCAATAAAGATATTTATGCGGTGGAAAGTTTTTGGAACAATGTCAATTACCCTGAATTATTTAAAATGTTTATTGATCCTAGTGTTGGCTCTGGACTCATAAAAGGAAAACGAGCAAAAGCTTTTTCAGAAAGTTTCTTTGGAAAAATAACAATTGAGAAATTACTAATCCCATTTGTTGCCGTTGCGACAGATATCGTCACAGGGACAACTGTAGAACTTAAGAAAGGAGTATTATCAGATGCAATCAGAATAAGTACTTCAGTTCCATTGATGTTTGAACCAGTAAAAAAGGGGAAAAAAATCTTAGTAGACGGTGGACTCACACAACCTATACCTGTCGAATCAGCGAGAGCACTAGGCGCTGACATCGTAATAGCCGTGAATATCGACTCAGCATTTTTTTCAGAAAAGAATCAATATCGTGGAGAGAAACTCCCCTCTATGCGTGATATGGCAAAATCAACTATTCAGCTCTTGAGGTATAGTCTGGCAGAAGCAGGATGTAAAGATGCAGATATTGTAGTCAAACCAAATCTCCCAATCACCTACCTTCGTGGATGGCTCGATAGTGATGAATTAATTCACGAGGGGGAAATTGCAATGAAAGCAATGCTCCCTGAACTCAAAAAATTACTCGCTTAAATTCTGGAACCACTTCGGCATTGCCTTAAACACCTCTATTTGTCGTCTAATTCCTTCTTGGATGGATACCTGAGGCACATACCCTAACACGTTTTGAGCATTAGAAATATCTGCACAAGTTATTGATACTTCGGTTGGTGGCTTATCAAGATGAGTAACACTCCCCTTCCCCATCTGGGAACGGATTTCATTTGTAAGGTCCGTTAATGAGGTAGGCATCTTATTACCAAGGTTAAAAGTTGAATATCCTTTATTACGTTCCAAAGCTGCTACGATTCCATCTACAATATCATCAATATAGGTAAAGTCTCGAGCCATACTTCCATCCCCGTACACAGTCATCGGATTCCCATGGAATGTTTGCTTTATAAATTTCTGGATAGCCATTCCATATGGTCGCTGCAAAGGACCATACACCGTAAAAAAGCGTAAGTTCATTACGTTTAAATCATAAAGCTTATGGAATGTGTAATTTAGTATTTCTCCCATTCGCTTAGTAGCAGCATAGGGGGAAATAGGTTTATCGACATCAAGATCTTCTCGGAATGGGGTATCAGTACAATTCCCATAAACTGATGAAGATGAAGCAAATACAAGATTCTTAACCTCATGTTTTACCATCTCATTGAGCAGATGGGTAGTACCACTTATATTCACCTCTGAGTATTTCAAGGGATCTTTTAAAGAGTGTGGTACGCCAGCCATGGCAGCAAGATGGATAACAGCATCAAAATCTTCATTATCAAATAGTTCTGTAACCCGTTCATATTCAAGTATATCCAAATCTACAGACGAATATCTTCCCTCCCCCACCCTGTCCAAGTGTTTCATGTGAAACGTCTTTAGAAGATCCAGAATAGGAGTAACTTCATGTTCACTAAAATAGTTAAGCTCATTACCAGAAAATAAATTTGTCAGATCAACAGCAAATTCCTTTGCTTTTCTACTGTAGAATTCATCATAATTATCAATACCAACAACGTCATGTCCTAAACGAACAAGTTCACGTACAGTATAAGAACCAATAAAACCAGCAGCACCAGTAAGAAGTATTTTCATAATAAAACTATAATATAATCACATATAACTATAACATGGCTCTAACAAGGTGGACACCGTATATGAATACCGTTAAACTCTCCAAGAATATATTCTGATTATCAGTACTATGAACAAGGAACGAATACTCATACTTACAACTTCAAAACATGGGAATGGTCACTATACTGCTGCAAAAAATCTGTACGCAGAATTAACCGGTACAACTAATGCCACATGCAAATTATTAGATACCGATTCACATCGAGGAGCGAAATATATGTCCCCTTACTCCACCCTAGTCAAAAAGTTACCCCTACTTTGGAGGTTAGGAGGTACTCTATCAGACAAAAGTGGGTTGGCAAGACAAATTCTTCTTTTTGACCATGGAACATTTAGTATTTACACGAAAGATATACTGCGATTCAAACCCACAATAGTCATACACACTAATTTTACACTTGATTATACGTTTGGAGCTTTTATTAGAAAAGTATTCTCTAGATGTCACCAAATTTGTCTATCCACAGATTACGGAGCAGTAAATTCAAGTCAATTAGGTAAGTGGTCAGACACCATAATCACTGTTGATACCGATGCCGAGAAAAAGGCAAATTTACTCTATCCGAAGAGGGATGTACATACAATATTTTTTCCCGTTGATGAGTTATTTTGGATTACTGATAAACGCATCAAAAAACCAATCAAAATTCTATTTTATGCTGCTTGGAATAAGTCTCATTCATTTAACTTAGATTTCATCCTCCCCCTTATACAGCTAGTAAAAGACTCAAAGAACTTTGAACTCACAATCGTATGCGGATCAAACAAGGGATTACTCAAGAAACTACAACCTCATGAGGAAAATTCTATAGAGGTGTACGGACATATAGATTCAATGCCATCTATCTTAAGAAATTCAACAGTATGTGTATCAAAACCAGGTGGAGCATTCATATCTGAATGTTTTGCAAGCACTGTACCTGTTATTTCTTACACTGAGATTCCCTGTCAGGAAGAGGAAAATATTACTTCTATCTTAAAGCATAACCTTGGTTGGAAAGTAACGACTCCAGACGAACTCCTTGAACTTCTAAGAACTTTTCCTGATGATCTATCTAAAATTGAGAAGAAAGTAGCAGCAATGGTGAAATATCGTGACAAACTCACCTCGACAAATATTACAGAAATAGTTACTCAAATCTCGAAACGAATCGGTTGATTCTTTCTGCTACTTGGTCTGGTGTGTCGAATATAACTAAATGAGATGCACCCTGAATTTCAATAAAACTCCCCGTGCTCAAATATTGCGTTAAGTACCCTATTGTTTCGGATGGAAAAATAGAATCACACTCTGCACCAATAATATCCACAGGTATTTTAATCTCCCCTACCCGATCACAAAGATTGTACCTCGAAACCCCACCCATAAGCTTCATATACGACCTCAAACCAGTATAACGAAGATCTGATAGCAATCTAATAAGATTGAAGTCTCTAGTGCCCTTGTAGGCAGAAAAATCCCTATGTCCTTTTTTAAACCCACCAGGAATCAAATTTCCCATAAACGAAAATAAAGATTGAGCAACTGTATTTTGAAAGACACCGGTACCTACAGGTGATAAACGACAACTTGAAGCAATAAGCATCATTCCCCGAAAGAATCCTGGGTAGTCAACTTCATGCTGCAACGCAACCATACCACCATAACAATGCCCAATCACAATACCCTTCTCTACTCCTAAATGGTCAATCAACTCATGAACTAACTGCGCTTGGAGCTTAATTGATAGCTCGCTATCTTCTCTATATCGTTCTGAATACCCATGTGAGAGTAAATCCACTTGTACTATTCCAAGTTTTCCATTTCCTAGCTCATTAATAACTTGATCCCATGCAGTGTAGTCCCCTCCAAGTCCATGAAGGAACACCAATATCTGGCCTCCACTGGCGGGACGTTTAAATTCATATGCAAGTGTATAACCTGATTTTGTTTTATAACGTTGCATTTCTTCGGATTCAATAAGCAAATAAATAACTCTCGCAAGACCATTCTAAAATGTTATAATCTCATAGTTTCAGTACTTGATGTTTCACAAAGTTTCACGAATGATTAAAGATGTACTCCAAATTGGAGAACCAATTTTGGAAAAACCTACAAAAGAAGTAACCGATATATCCTCTTCAGAGGTTAAAACCATTATAAACGATCTGGTTGATACGTGCATAGCAATGTCAGAACGCTCAGCAGGGTTATCTTCAAACCAAATTGGGTATGATCTTAGAATCTGTGTATGCAGAAGAACTGACCTGGAAGATCAAAGCAACAGAGAATCAAGCTCAGCAGTTGATGACAAAACACTTTGGGAGGTCATGATAAATCCTGAAATCACGAAAGCATCCAAAGACGAATCAGCTTACTGGGAGGGGTGTCTTTCTATAGGGGAAACTGAAAAAGACACGATATGGGGACCTGTCTGGAGACCAGACACCATCACACTCATCTATACAAATAGAGAAGGGGAGAAGAAAGAATTAGAAGCAACAGATTTCTTTTCACATGTAGTACAACATGAATTAGACCACCTCGATGGAGTATTATTCATTTCCAAAGTACCAAATCCTGAGAAAAATCTTTGGAAATCACCACGATTGAATGAATTTTTAGAAAAGAACAAGGAGTTCCCCCCAGTGGCCTAACGCTAGGATTCGTTCAGCATTCTATACGAAAGCGCTTCCGCTAAATGATGTTGCTGAACTTTCTCATCTCCTTGAATATCAGCAATAGTCCTAGAAACCTTAATTATCCTAAAGTAACTACGTGCAGATAATTGCAATTTATCGACTGCATTTCGAAGTAATGAAATTGATGCTTGATCTAATGGAATATATGAAGCTATATGTTTTTGTGGCAATTCGGCATTTGCAGTAATATTAATAGCCTGATATCGCTTATTTTGCTTATTCCGTGCTTCTTGAACTCGTTTTCTCACTATACGAGATGATTCGCCCTCATTCGAATTTTTTAGTAATTTGTCATACTTAACCTTATGAACCTGTACCTGTAAGTCAATCCTGTCTAATATTGGTCCACTTATTCGCTTCTGATATCTCTGGTATTCGAGCATACTACAAGTACATTCTCTATCATCATCCCCGTACCATCCACACTTACAAGGGTTCATTGCTGCTATAAGCATAAAATTTGCTGGAAATTGTAAACTCCCTGTTGCACGTGAAACAGTCACAATCTCATCTTCAATTGGCTGTCGTAGTGCTTCCAGAGCAGCACGAGAATACTCAGGAAACTCGTCTAGAAATAACACACCTCGGTGAGCCAAAGAAATTTCACCAGGACGAGGGTATGTACCACCACCGACTAGCGCAACCTCCGAGGTTGTATGATGTGGACTCCTGAATGGCCTTTGAGAAACCAGTGGCTTAGTATCTGTTACAAGTCCCACCACACTATGAACTCGTGTAACTTCTAATGATTCATGTAAAGTCATCATTGGGAGAAAAGAGGGGAGTGTCTTAGCAAGAAGTGTTTTCCCGGAACCAGGAGTTCCAGTAAGGAGTACATTGTGTCCTCCAGCAGCAGCTATCTCAAGAGCGCGCTTCGCATGTGACTGTCCTCGCACATGCTTTAAATCGTAAGCATACTCTTCATTATGGTTCAATGTTTCATGTGAAACATAGTGCTTTTCTATTACATCACCATACATGAGGTGCGTCACAAGTTGATCAAAATTTTGAACTGGGAAAATATCTAACCCCTGAATCAAACTTGCCTCATTAGCATTCTCGTAGGGGACAAATAGAGCGGTAAAACCATGGTGCTTAGCGGCATCCGCAATTGCAATCATTCCTTGAAGCCTGCGAACACTGCCACCTAATGCAAGCTCACCAACAAATAGTGTTTTACTGGCATCATATGTTACCTGGTTAGATGCGAGAATAATCCCTACCGCAATTGGAAGATCGTATGTAGGACCTGACTTTGGTAGATCCGCTGGAGCTAAGTTTACAGTGATTCGTCTGGAAATAAAATCAGAATTTGAATTCTTGATCGCAGCAGTTACTCTTTCTTTGGACTCCTGAATTGCCTTATCTGCCAAACCAACAATATTGAACTTATGAATTCCTTTTTGAATATCAACCTCAACTTCTACAATTTTTGATTGAAGACCAAGAAGGGCAGCTGTGTAAACTTTTGCTAACATCGAACGCATATAATAGATATATGTATTGTTCTAGCATAAAATGTTTACACAGCGCATTGTTAAGCAATACAAATTCCAATCATTTTAAAATTTCTTAAGAATT
>JAGQLH010000018.1 GCA_020429465.1 Candidatus Dojkabacteria bacterium
GGCAGTGTCCACAGTGAGTGTTACCGAGGGGGGTCGCACTCGTCAGTATCGTGTTACTATTGAGAATAATAGCGCAGAGATTACAGTTCCATACAATGATAATGTGAATCCAGGAGAATCCAAAACGTTTGTTTTCTCTTATATTCATCCTTCTCTTGTGTACGAGAATGGATCTCTTATTGATGCATACATCCATGCATTCTCGAAAGATTATGAATTTACCGTAGGGTCAACATCAACTCAATTCTCAACAAAACTTCAAATCCCTTCAAACCTATTTAAAGATCCCAATTTTGTTTATCCTGAAGCACGTTCGGTTGTTCAGACAGATACCTATGTAACATATGAATTCAGTCAGCAAAGCTTAGTCGATCAATTTGTGTGGCTTCAATTAGGACGAGAACAGGTATATGATTTCACACTAATCCAAGACATCTCACCAACAGAAGATAGGCTTACTGGGTTATTTAATACGTTTGAACTTATTCTTCCCCGGGAATTAACAACAGACACAATCTCACAAGAAGTGTTCTTCACAGAAATTACTCCTGAGCCAATTTCAGTTTTTACTGATGAAGAAGGGAATGTATTTGCTGAATTTAATTTTCCATCTAATGAACCTCAACAAGTTTCGATATCTGGATACGCAATAGTCAAACACGAAAAAAATGAGATTTTTGAAAATTACTCGGGTACAGTAGAAGAAATCCCTGAGGAAATAGTTGCAAAATATACAAAACCATCTGAATATTGGGAAGTAATGGATCCACGAATACAAGAAAAGGCACAGGAGCTGAAAGGAACGGAAACAAATGTTTTAGCAATTGCCTCAAATGTGTATTCTTATGTTGTAGATACAATTGATTATAGTCAAGTTAAACGTTTCGGATTGAATGAGCGGCAAGGTGCATTAGCGACATTGGAGGGAGGAGCGGCAGTATGTATGGAATATTCAGATCTCTTTCTTACCTTAATGAGGGCAAATGGGATTCCTGCGCGTGCCGTGTTTGGATATGGATATGATCCACGTATAGAAAGTGCACAGCAAGAAGCCCACCAATGGGTACAAATATATATGCCGGGTCTTACCCATCCGTGGGTAGATGTGGACGTAACATGGGGAGAATCAGGAGAATTACTTATAGGGGGAGACTTAAATCACTTTTACACACATGTAGCATATGAGAATCCGAACGTTCCGGCGATGATATCTCGTTACTCATTCCAAAATAGTGGGGATTTACACCCACCATCATTCGATATTCAGACAATAAATACTATGCCAACAGATCTTTCGAATGTAACATCGGTTGAGGATCTTATTTCTCGTTATCCTCGTCAAGAACAGAGTGATGTTGAACGGTTTACCTCATACGTCAGTAATCGATTTCTTGCCGGATATTCCTCTCTTAGAGAAGGAGGGTTTGATATTGGCAATACATCTCAACTGCTTTTTATTATCGCGTCAGCATTAGGTACAATAAGTATGTATAGTGCTGTAAGATGGCTGATTTCGATAGCTACAAAGAATAAATAGCGACAGTACGTTACGTCAGTTACATTTTTTCAACGGTATCTATCCCTAAAACCCCAAGTCCTATACTAAGTATGTTAGCCGTAGCAATTGTGATAGTAATACGTAGATTCTTCATGTTGTCTGTTTCGGCATCTTGAATAGGACAATGCGCGTAAAAACTATTGTACTTTTGTGCTAGTTCAAATAGGTAAGTACAGACTATATGCGGTGAATAATTCTCTACTGCATCTAATAAGATTTGAGAGAAATGCACAAAATGACGTAGTAAACTATTCTCATACGTATTCATTTCTACCAATTCGGTAGGGTAAGATGTCTCGCTCCCAGTTTTCTCAAGTATTGATTTGCACCGAGCATACGTATATTGAAGGTATGGCCCACTATTTCCTTCGAAGCTTAAAGTCTCGTCGAAATCGAAAATGATATCGCTTCCAATTCTCGCTTTTAAGAAGGCATATTTAACAGCTCCAATAGCAATCTTTTCTGTCGTTTCATCTTTTTTTTCAGCAGGGATCTTCTCAGAATTTTGAACAATCTCATGAAGTCGTTTTTTCGATTCTTCGATTAGCGATTCTCCTGTAATAATATTTCCAGTTCTACTCGACATCTTTCCTTCTGGTAATTTCACAAAGCCGTGACCTATATGGTGTGTTTTCTTTTCTAATTCAGGATTTATAAAACTCAAAGCTTTTAATATGACTTGAAAGTATGCGTTTATTTCATTTGCTGTCATAATAACGGACTTATCGTAATTGAACGCTTCATACTTTGTAGGTGCGAGCCCTAAGTCTTTAGCTTCGTACGTAGGAAGTCCCAATTTATTTACAAATACTCTTGTATGAAGTCCATGCTTTTCTCCATTAAAGATTATAGCTCCGTCACTTTCTTCGAAAATACCTTTTTTAAGATACTCATGTACATAGGACAATCCTTTTTCCGCAACATAACTTTCTGGAAAATAAAGGTCATGTGTAGTACCAAGTCTTTGGAAAATACTAACAAAATATTCAAGGCTCCAAGATCTTCCTTCTATGTACAGTTCTTCAATTTCTTCAGTTGAATAGTTATGAGTTTTTCGGAATTCTGAGTAATCAATTATCGGTTTAAAATTTTGTGTTCGCTCTAAGTTTTTTTGAGCAGCCATAAAGCCGAGTACGTTTAGTTCCTTCATGTCATCATGCGACTCTGGATTATCTTTGAATTCAGCAGCACCACGTGCATACCCTTCTCCCAGAAACGCTATTCTTTCTTGGAGGGATTTAGATTTAAGCTCCTCGAGCCCTATCTTTTCATCCTCAAACTTTTGTAAGATTCCCCATAGTGATTTTGCTACATGCATTCCCACATCTCCGAAGTAATCTGCTCTCTTTACAGTAGCACCTTGTATTTCGTGTAATCGAGAAACTGCTTCCCCAAATATCGTTGTATAGAGATGACCAATATGAAAAGCTTTAAATGGATTTGGATCACCAAATTCTAGGATAACTTTCAACTCCTTATAAGAGTCAAATGAATTACATTCACCACTAAGTACAGACTTTAAATTATGCATCAAAGCATCAGTAGTAATTTTAAAGTTTATGAATCCCGGCCCAGCTATTTCGGCTTCTATTTCTGGTGCAGAAAAATTATCAATAAGAATCTCAGCGATTTCGCGTGGATTTTTTTTAAGTGTTTTCGTCAGAGTCATTGCAATGTTGCTCGCGAAATCGCCATGAGAAGTATCACCTGGACGTTCAAGATGGATAATCTCTTGAGCAATGTCCGAACCTAGTAATTCTGAAGCTGCATTTGCGAGTTCTGCTTGTATTGTGTAGGCAATAGAATTTTCTGGGAAGGAGTATTTTGATTCATCAGTGTTCATATCTACGTTGTTTTATAATTGTTTGTAATTAAAAGAACTGAAAGTTAAGTAGTCTTCAGATCTGAAAGCCAATGAGGATCTTGCCATTTCATTACCTCTTCTTTTGTAACGGGACAGGATATATGGTGCTCATTGCAAGCATTAATTAGTGTATTATAGTCAATTTTATGCTTATTTTCAGAATTTTTAATAGCTTTTTCAACTATGATTTTTGCGACTCTCATAGGAATTTTATAGCTTTTACAAAGTTGCTCCATAAGTGTTGTTGCTCCTATAAAGTTTCTATGACACCATTGTTCCATTTGTTCAGCGTGAGTTTCTGTACTTTCTATAAGTTCTTGTAGAATTTGTGGGGTTGGAATACATTCTCGTATAAGGTCCATTATGATGTATTTACTCCATTGTGAATCCCTGTTATATCCCAAGAAATTTGCTTGTCCAATAGCTATGAGACTCTGAAGTTGTCCAGAGGCATAGGCAGCCTTTGCTTTTATCACTTCTAATGGATCCGGATTTTTCTTTTGAGGCATAACTGAGCTACCTGTCGAAAAATTATCTGCTAAGCGTATAAAACCAAATTGTGGTGTAGAGAGAATGATGAACGTTTGTGCAATATGAGAGAAATGATTCATCATACTTACAATACTGTAAGCTAAGTCAGTTTCTGACTCTCCCCTATTAGTAACAGTATCTATAGAGCTTTTGAATGCGCTATTAAATCCAAGTTCCGAGGCAGTATATTTTTTATCAATAGGAAAAGAAGTTCCATATCCAGCCATACTTCCCAATGGAGATTCATCATGAATTTCGTTCCAAGCAGAAAACTTTTGGCAATCTCTTTGCAACATTACACTAAAACTTTTCAAGAGTTCTCCATAGGTTGTTACCATTGCATGCTGGTGATGGGTAAACCCTGGCATGATAGTTTTAGAATGAGTTATTGATAATTTTTGGAGTGAATCAACAAGAGAAGATAACTCATCAATAAATACTTGTGCCATTTCCTTTGTGTAGAGTTTCATATCAGTTGCTACTTGATCATTTCTCGATCGCGCAGTATGAATTTTCCCAGCTATTTCAATACCAAGTTTTTCAGTGAGCCAATTCTCAATATTTGTATGTACATCTTCTTTCTCTGGATCAAGGAGGAATTCTCCTTTTCTCCAAAGTGCTTCAAGATCAGAAAGAGCGGTTAATAGTTTTTGTGCATCTTCGTGTGAGATGATAGATTGCTTTTCGAGCATAGAGCAATGAACTTTATTTACCATAATGTCGTATGGAATTAGAGCCTCATCGCAAGCAGGAAGAGATTTTACATCCCTTCCTGCGGTGAAAGATAGTACTTCTGAGCTTGGGTTTTTTGTGAATGCTGATCCCCAAAGTGTATGTTTCATGATTAGTTTTGATTATGTAGAATTTGATTAGCTAGTTTCATTTGAAGAGAGTAAATTTCAGTGAATCCTGCGCTGGCATTTACATTAAAGTTATACCCTTCATCATTATTGAACGAACCGTTATGTAACCCGAATGGTGATTCCATAGCGACGACTGTAGTGCTCCCCTTGAATAATTTGAGTGTTACAACACCGGTAACTTTTTTATTGATATCTTCATTAAATGCATTGATAG
The DNA here is from genome assembly GCA_020429465.1 of Candidatus Dojkabacteria bacterium. Lineage (GTDB taxonomy): Bacteria > Patescibacteriota > Dojkabacteria > B142 > WJKM01 > JAGQLH01. Next base: position 5,031 of record JAGQLH010000018.1, read on the forward strand.
CATCCATTACCGGATCAAACCAGAGGGCTCCGTAACACAAGTATGCCCATTTGATATCCATCATGGCTTTAAGTTCATTTACTTGTCTGGTGCTCACATATTTTTCAAGCGCTTTATGCGCTTCTATGATAATGTGAGCACCAGGGAGTTCGTATACACCTCCATTTTTTAAACCTACAAGTCTATCTTCAACCATTTGTACAACCCCAACACCGTGAGCACCACCCAGCGTATTAGCCTTCATTATTAAAGCTGATAAGTTCATAGGAGTTCCATTAATTGAAATAGGTAGCCCGTTTTTGAATTCAAGTTCCACTAACTCTCCTGTGTCAGGAGCATCTGTTGCGAGCGTATATGTTGTGAGAAATTTTTCAATAGGGTTAATTGCATTTGGATATTCAATTTCTCCTCCCTCCCATGTCATACCCCACATGTTATCGTCAACACTGTAGGGAAAATCATGACTAACTGGAACTGGAATATTGTTATTTTGTGCATATTTAATTTGTTCATTTCTATCCATATTCCATTCTCGAACAGGTGCAATTATTTTCATAGAAGGATCTTGTGAAAGTATGTAACCTTCAAATCTGACTTGATCATTTCCTTTTCCTGTACATCCATGAGCGATTGCATCAGCATTGTATTTATGGGCAAGGTGTACTGCATTTTTGGCAGTGACTGCTCGAGCCAGCGGGGTTGATAAATGATAATCTCCTTGATAACTTGCATTAGCTTTTATACCTTTAGCAATAAATTCTTCTGCAAACTCATCTTTTACATCTACGGTAATTGCTTCATCTGCGCCTAGATCCAGTGCTTTCTGCTTGATCTCTTCTAGATTGCCCTCTTGCTGTCCCAAATCCATTGTTACAGCTATGATTTTGACATCGTACGTATCTTTAATCCACTTAATCATAGTAGAAGTGTCGAGGCCTCCAGAATAAAGAAGAAGTACTTTAGATATGTCTTTTTTTTGAGCTTCATATGATGCTACTTTTTTGTATGTTGTAAGTTGATTCATGAGTGTAAAAATAAAAAACCTCCATATATGCTAGGAGGTTATGAATAAATGTTTGATGTATGCGTGCATCAACGATACCTTCCTAGAAAGATATGTACTCTGCGACGGTTTGAATTGTTATTCGAACTGTAGCTATAAAACATAATTGAATAAATATAAAAAAACTCTCGTCAAAGTATAAAACATGAAATTTTATACAAGGACGAGAGTTTTCAAAAACTTCGTGGTACCACCCTTTTTCCTTACTATATTTCTATTAGTAAGCTTTGTAACCAATTACGGTTATATATGTACTTGTTTGCGGTAATAATTTTTTGGGACTTTCAGCTACTCCCAATTGCTTGCCGAGAATTATATAACACTTTTATTTTATTTGTAAAATAGTTCAGCCACCATACAGCGCGCACTCCCACCCCCGATATGTTCTATTGTTGGAATATCAACGCTTACTAATTCCCCAAACATACTAAACTCTTCATGTTGTTTTTGAGTAAGGTGCATCTGAGCTCTTTGGGACATTACAATAAATCGTTTACCCGTATCATTGGCAAGTTCAATAGTGTTCGCACACATATGAATTAATTGATCAGGTGTAAGTTTAATCTGGTACTTTTTTGTTTCCACAAAAGAGGCATGAAGTTGGTTTCGTTGCTCCACATCTGGGACTGCTTCTGGGCACCACACTACGTACTTTTCTCCCATATTCATCATCATATTTAAATGATAAAGTTCAAGACCGACATGGTCTTTTGCATGAAATGAGATCGGGGTATAACCTAGTTTTTTTGAAAATAGCTCAAGTGCTTGTTGTGATGTCCGTGGAGAAAGTGCAGCATAGACAATTTTATGTTCTCTATCAAAAACCATACTTCCGGTACCCTCTAATACTAAATTTTCGTCCTCTAGATAGCTTAAATCAATTATTTCATCAACTTCTATGTTATTTCGTTTAAGAATTCCAATCACTACATCTACCTGTCTTTCAGCTCTACGATTTGGTGTAAGCATCGGGTATGTTATTAATACATTTTTATCACCCACAATATGAGAAGATAGCCAATTGTTGGGAAATACCGCATCAGGAGTAACCACATTTTTGTTACTTGTGATATCAAATACTTGTATACCCTTGGATCTTAATAATTTAGCCATGTTTGAAAACTCAACTCCTGCAGTATGTGTGATGCTTTGGGAGCTTTCTATATGAGTATGTTGAAATGGATTTGTTTTTGCAGTTTCTGGATTAAAACCAAAATAATCTGGTCGTACCATTAAAACTGTATTGGTTACTTGTTTCATGGGGATGGAAACGGAGACTTGTTATGTATATCACAACTTACCAATCAATTTCCATGAAATCATGATCTGTTAGGAATTTGTTTGTTTTACTAAAGTGTTTAGACCCAAAGAAACCTTTGTTAGCTGAAAACGGGGATGGATGTGGGGAGGTAAGAATCAAATGTCCATTATCTGGATTAATAAGGGACTTCTTTTTTTGTGCATATGCACCCCAAAGAAGAAACACAACATGACGTCGTTTGTTTGAAAGGATTTCGATTGCTTTATCGGTAAATTCTTCCCATCCTTTTCCTTGGTGAGATCCGGGAGATTTTGCTTGGACGGTTAAGGTAGCATTCAGAAGTAAAACCCCCTGCTCTGCCCAATAGCTTAAATCACCAGAAGTTGGGCTTGGTCTTTCAAGATCGCTTGTGATTTCTTTATAAATATTTTGAAGTGATGGTGGTATAGTAGTTCCTTCTTGAACCGAAAAGCTTAAACCATGTGCTTGTCCTTTTCCATGATAAGGATCTTGCCCAATAATTACGACTTTCACTCTATTGAAGGGGGTGCAATTGAATGCATTGAAAATAAGTTTGGGAGGTGGATATATAGTATTTGTAGCATATTGTTTCTTCACAAACGAGACAAGTTCTTTAAAGTAAGGTTTTTCAAACTCGCTATGAAGTTGTTCTCTCCATGTCGGATCTATTTGTATTGTCATATGACTATGATACTATGTCATGTTTTACACCATCTAGACAGGTAGAGTCAAATTACATAGAATACAATTAATCTATATTTTCTTCATTCACTTATGAAATTACGCTCTCACTTTATTCGTTACATAGCGCTGAGTAGTATTATTGCTCTTCTTTTAGGAGTTGTTTTCTATCAAAAAATGGTAGTTACTCAAGCACTCGATATACAGCATTTCTTTTGGTTATTTTTCTTGATTGTTAATTGTATTGTTTTAATCTATTTAGGTATTGTAGATTTTGTAAGTTTTGAAGTACCAGATCTGCTAACAAAGGTATACATAGGAATTCTTATAACTATTAATATTGGGTTGATGTTATTAGGTGGACTTCACACTGAACATCTACTCTGGGAAAGCACTGCTTTTATTCCTATCCATAATCTTATTGGAGGTTTTAGTGCGGGATCATTTTTCTACTTCCTTGTTACGGCTACTAAAGAAAAAGCTATGGGAGCTGGAGATATACGAATTGCATGTATCATGGGGCTTTTATTAGGGATTTCAAAGCTACTTGTAGCATTCTATATAACTATTCTGAGTGCTTGTTTGGTTGGATTAGTGTATGCGGGGTATAAGAAACAATTCAAAGGTCTTAAGATTCCCTTTGTACCATTTATGGTATTCGGAACTATTACTAGTATTATATTTTACGATGCAATCCTCATAATTCTTCAATCAAGAGGTTTGGTTTAATGTGCTGCTAACTTTCGTAAATAAACACGACATCGTAAAGAGAGGGGGTAACGTTTGAGTCTGAAGTTGTGAGATATGCTTGATATTGTATATAGCGGCCTTCTTGTTTACTTTCAGGAATATATGTTCCTTGTCCATCAAAATATGACCCACCTGTTCCATCTGGTCCAAACCAGCTTTCTCCAGATAGATCAAAAGTATCCCCAATTCTAATTTGTAGTTGTAAAGTCGTTCCGGAAGGTATGTTTTCAGTCCAATCGAGAGATAGGAAATTTGTGAGAGCAGTTCCACTATCGAATACCTCGGATACATAAGTACCTGAGGGGGCATATACTCCACCACCTGCTCCGGCTCCAGGACCTCCACGGATAATTTTGAATTCCCCAGTTGTTTCGCCAGTCAAAACATATGCGTATGAGTTATTGCCAGGTGTTTTGACTGTATCAACATCATAAACTCCCCTATTCGTTGATTCTGTAGTGAAATCTATACCCCCACATTTAACAAGGTTTAGTTCATCAGAAATATCAACAACATGGTATTCATCTTCACCAAATCTTCCTGCAACTATTAATCTATCATCTTCTTCAAAAACTGATAACCCTTCGACAGTCGTACCATTAGTATCATAACCGTTCACATAACTTGGATTTTCGGGGTCACTTATATCTACAATGTGTACTTCATCACCTGAGGTTTCAACGGTAGCATAATAAAGCCTATCGCCGGTATCATTAATATCCATTCGGCTTGGGTTTACTGTTGCATAATTGATTGTTGCAACTTCTACCATATTTGTAGGGTCGCTAACATCTACTACTCGTATATCCCTATCTGAATTGATCCACATAAGATATGCATATCCATCTCGTATAACTATTTGATCAATTCTTCCTGATGTCGTTCTGTAATCTAAAATATCTAACTCTGAGAGTACTCCACTGGGGGGCGAATCTATATCAACAGAAATAAACTTTCTGACCTGCCCAATATATCCAGTATCAGTTGAGGTATCGACCCAAACTGCATTTGCATCTGACCAAAAAGGTGCATCATAATATGCTACCTCAGAGTATGGAGATGATCCGATATCTATAACAGTTAATTCCTTTGAATTATTTGAACTTGCAAGAAAAACATTATTTGAAACTGGGTAATGATCTGTTATCCAATTTCCATCATCGTAATTATCATCAAGGGAAACAATCGGAGGATCAGCATCAATGATTGATACTCGAGTAAATGGAGTACCACTTGTGCTTGTGCGAGTACTCATTGTTGCATTGTCTCCTTCTGCAGTAATGTTTTGTGGCCACCCATCCCCTGGAATCTCGTACGAGGAAACATTATTTTCTGGTTCACACCAATCGGGAAATGTTGTTGATTCAAGTTCTATTTCCCCTCCAAGCGCACCGTTGATTACGGTAGTTGAAAATTCTCCAGAGGTAAAATCTGCAATGGAGGTTTGTAACCATTGTGGAGATGCCCAGTTACTTATGTATATTTGATTGATTTCTGAGTGTACAATTCCTAATAGGTCCGTCCATGAAACTTCTACTGTTACTACCCTACTATTTATGTCTAAGATACCACCGGTTTGAACAATATTTCCAGATGAATCTCTGTAAACATCACCAAGCTCAAAACTGGAGGTAATTAAATCCCTTGTTATGGGACCATCTAGTATTGTGTATTGTGAATCTTGGAAGCTTAAGTGTTTTGGTCCATCGTTTGTGTTATCAATAATGGAACTCCATAAGTCCTTTTTACTAAGTAGCAAGGCACTCATTAGTTCTTCGCTTGCTATTGCACTATCTACTTTTCTACTACTATTTTCTGTGAATTTTGATATATCTATCGCCAGAACTATTATGCTTGTAATAACAATAGTGAGGATTCCCAGAACAACGAGGATTTCCATAAGAGAAAACCCAGGTATGCTTCTCTGATTGTTATTTGATTGTATAGAAGACATTAAACCGATGCTTATTGTTGTGGGTCATTTGACGATATGTCATATGGTTCAACTGAAATATCGACATATTTGGTATCAATGAATGTGAATTCATCTACAATACTTGTTAAATCAAGTACTTTAACATTCACTACTGATAAATGATCTTGTATATCAACAGTACAGCTACCATCATTATATATGTGTGATACCTCGCCCGTAAAGCTGGTGTCTTGTCTCACTCTATAGAGCCCTTCTTCCAGGCACGTTCGTGATCGTAATTGGGCCAAGGAGTTTGATTGAAACGTTTCAGAAGTGTGTCCTAAATCAATACCGGTTAGAACCAACGTAATTCCTGCTGCGAGTAAAATTGCGGAGGCAAGAACGGTAGTTGTAAGTGTTATACTTCCTTTCATTATGGGCAGATTGAAATCTAATAGATATGATTTATGGTACCATAAAGGTCATTTCGGTGTCTTTGAATATGTTTGGATCTCTTGCAGAGGATATATCAAATAGTACTCGAACTCCAACTACATCTCCATCTTTATTTTCTACATCCTGAACTCCAAAGGTACCAATTGCTACTTTACTTGTGGTAATAGGAAGGGTTTCAATACCGTCATTATCAAAATAGAGTGTAGAGCCAGAGTCTGTGTATTGATAGTAACCTGCGTCGGCCAAATCCAATAAAATCATTCCTGTATCGGTAGAATTAATTGACTCAGATGTACGAAAACTTTCTTTTATATGTTCAGCTACAAATATGATATTTCTATCAATCTCTGCTCGGTATTTGGCTGTATTATTACTTTGATCAATTGTTGACATGATTTCAATCACAACAACAAAAATAATACTGAACAATGCCAGATATAGCAGTGCTTCGAACAGTGTTAATCCCTGTAGAGTTTTTTCTTGTCGACTAATTTTCATAGATTACAACTACATCATGCAATTGAGGAGTAAAGGCTGAATTATTTGTTTCTAATTCAACTCTAAACTGTAGGTATCTTCCATTTTGTTCTGAAAGTGGTATATATCCCCCTACCCCATCTTCAAAATATGTTTGATCTGTTCCGTCTGGACCAAACCAATCCTCCCCTGATAAATTAGAAGTGTTTCCAATCTTGAATTGAAGTTTTACATCAGTACCGTTTGGTTCATCCGTACTCCAATCAAATGATAAGTTTTTTGTTTCTATACTTCCAGTATCAAATATACTTGATTCGAATGTTCCAGATGCAACGTACGAACCACCACCTCCTGCCCCAGGACCTCCTCTAACTATCTTAAATTCTGCGTCATTCTCTCCTGCAAGGGTATACGCATATGAATTGTTTAGAGATGTTTTGAGTGTATCAACATCAAATGCACCTTTATTTCCCTTTTGACTAGTAAACTCAGTACTTCCACAAAGAAATGGATTATTATCGTCTGATACATCAATAACTTGATATTCATCACCAAATCTTCCAACAGCTATCAGTTTTTGGTCCTCTTCGAAGTATGACATGCCTTTAAAGCTTGTTCCATTACTCTCGAACTCGGAAAGATAAATTGGATTTGTGGGGTCACTTATGTCAAAAATAAACACTTCGCTGTCATGGTTATCTGCGGTAAAGAAGTAAAGTCGATCACCCGTAGTATTTACATGAACTCCCTCAGCGCTTTCATTGTTAACATTAATTTCTGTTACATGAGCTAAATTATTTGGATCACTAATATCCACTATCATTATTTCATCAGGGTTATTGAGCCACGCAACATATGCATAATCACCCCAGACAGCAATATCTTGAATTTGACCCTGTTCACTTCTATAATCGAGAATATCTAAGGAAGATAGAACTCCACTCGGTGGAAAGGATGTATCTACTGCAATGAATTTACGTACTTGGCCTAAGAATGTAACTTGATTGATTGGGTCATAAGCAACTGCAGCAGCATCAGACCAAAATGGCGCATCAAAGTATGCTACTTCTACAATTGGATCTTGGCTTATATCTAGGACTTGTAACTCTTTTGAATTATGGGTAGAAGCTAAAAATGCATAATTACTGTAGGCATCATGGTCGTATGTAAGTTCATTTCCAGTATCGTAATTACCTAATTCAGAGATTAAAGGAGGATCTCCATCCGTCACTTGTACGTATGAGAATGTAACTCCTTGTCCATTCCCTTTTGTTCCAAGTGTTGCATCCTCACCCACAATTACCACACTTTGAGGCCATCCATTACCGTTTAAATCGAATGAAGACACATTGAACTCTGGTTCACACCAATCGGGAAATGAAGTAGATTCCAACTCGATTTCTCCCCCTAATGCACCATTAATTTGTGTTCCTGCAAGTACTCCAGTACTAAAGTCCGCAGATGTTGTTTCAAGCCATTGTGGAGTTGACCAATTACTAATGTATATATCACTTGAATCAGTAAATTCATTATCAAAGGTGTCAGTCCAGGAGGTGGTAGTAGTTACTAGTCGAGAGTTTATGTCGAGGGTACCACCCGACGGTACAATATCCCCATTTGAATCTCTGTAAACGTCAGTGATCTCAAAGCTGAAAGTGATACCGTTTTGTGTATTTTCCCCATCCTCTATAACATAACGATTGTTCTCAAAAGATAGGTATTTTGGACCGTCATTTGTATGAATAATTATGTCACTCCACAAATCCTGCTTATTTATGAGTAGTGCATTAATGTTTTCTTGAATAAAGATTGAGCTATCTACTCGCCTACTATTGTTTTCGTTGAACCTGATTGTATCTAGAGCAAGAAATATGATGCTCGTAATAATAATAGAAAGTAATCCTAAAACAATGGTTATCTCCATTAACGAGAATCCTTGTAGAGATTTATGGGCGAGTTTTTTCATTAGAGTAAAGAATAGTCTATAAGTCCTTGGGCATTTATTGTAACTTGAAACGTGTTTCCACCATCAGTTACATCAAGTGATCCAAAGGTACTAGGTAAAATTTCACCTTCACCAAAGGTGATTTCGGAACTTAAATCATCAAATGTTATGTTGGTGATAGTTATTCCGGTTTCTAACGTAATATCGGCTTGGGTTTCATTCGGGTTTCCATCTTCCCATTTAAAGATGGTGTACCCGTTTTCTGTGAAACTAATTCCATAATTTTTATTTTCATTTCCTGAGTATGCGTTTTGTTGCTGTCTCCATAAGTTTGACGCTATATCCTCTGTTGCGTCTTGAACGTTTCTTCTCGAAACAATGTTAAGAGAATATGGGATAGCAAACGAAGAAATAATAATCAACATTCCCATCACCATGATGAGCTCAACAAAACTAAACCCTTGTAACGAATTACATTTACGCATTAATATTACCGATAAGTTGATAAATTGGCAAAATTACAGTAAGCGCTAATCCTCCTATCATAACTCCGATCATGATCATAAGCATTGGCTCTAGTAATGTGGTTAAATTAGAACTTATTTCTTTTACCTCTTCCGTGTAAAATTGATACAAGTATTCAAGGTTATTCTCAAGATTTCCAGTTGCTTCTCCCACTTCTACCATTTTTATATAAGTATTCGGAAATTGATCGGGGTATTTACTTAGCGAAAACGCTAATGTGTTACCTGCTTTAATACTTTCATGTACCTCTTGAACAGTTTTTTTATACACGGAATTAGTTGTTGTATTTGCAGCAATGTACATTCCTTCGGATAGTGGGATTCCACTTGCGAGTAAGATTCCCAATGTTCTTGAGAATGATGAAATGAGGTTACTCTTATTTAGTTGTTTAAATACTGGAATTTTTAAAATTAATCTATCCTTGAATCGTTTACCACTTTCTGTTTTCAAAAACATATTAATCCCAATAATAAGAACAATGATTCCAATTACGATAAGAACTATGTTCTCTCGGAACCATGCAGCTCCATTTATGATGGCAAGGGTGGTTGGAGGAGGATCATCAAATGAAGTAAAAACACTCTCAAGTCGGGGTAAAACAAAAAAGGCTACACCAATAATTTCCATCATGGTAACAACAACAACGATCATTGGGTAAATAAGGGCGCCTTTAATTTTCTTCTGAAGTTCGTATGCTTCTTTTAAATAGTCTGCAAGGTAGAGTAAATTTTTTTCTAAAGTTCCCCCCTGCTCCCCGATTTCAACGATGGAAATCACAATATCGGTAAAGACATCACGGTGACTACTCATCGATTCTGAAAGAGTTTTTCCTGACAATACATCTTTTAAAATTTGCATGTATGCTTCACTGAGTTTTGCATCAATTTTTTGTTCACCGAGTATTTTTAAAATATCGGAAAGTGACAAACTAGAACGCAACATAGTTGCGAAATGATGAATGGAAAGTGCGACAGCTACAGGAGAAACTTTGTGGAATAGATAAAAATTTTTTCCTTTACTTAATTGGATAATCATAGGCAGTTTATATGAGCAATATTAGACCTTTAACGCAGTAACTCTGTTTACTTCGGAAATACTAGTAACACCAGCGCGCAATTTATTTATACCATCTTCTACAATCAAGACCAACCCCTCTTTCCGGGCAATTTCAAAAATTTTATCGGCGTTGGCATTGTCAGTAATCGCATCTCGGATATCTTTGGTTATTTGTAATGTTTCATAGAGACCGATTCGTCCTTGGAAACCGTCTGTGCAGTTTGCACACCCCTTCTCTCTAAATAATTGTTCACCCACTTTTAAATATCTCCCGATATCTGGACGCACTCTATTAATTGCGGTAAGATCTTGTTCTGTTACCACATATGGTTGTCTGCATGTTTCACAAAGTTTACGGGCAAGACGCTGTGCAATTACAAGGTTGACAGTTGAAGCTACCAAAAATGGTTCGATTCCCATATCAATGAGACGAGGAATAGTTGTAACTGAGTCATTAGTATGAAGTGTAGAAAGTACTAAATGTCCTGTCATGGCGGCATTGGTTGCAATACGCGCAGTTTCTCCATCACGGATCTCTCCGACCATAACAATATCCGGGTCTTGACGTAAGATTGAACGTAACCCACTTGCAAAGGTAAGATCAGCTTTTGTATTAATTTGAATGTGATTTACACCAACAATATTGTACTCAACAGGATCTTCTACAGTGGTTATGTTTACTTCTGGTGAATTTAGAAGCTTTAAGATAGCGTAAAGTGTAGTTGTTTTTCCTGATCCGGTTGGTCCTACTGTTAGGATGGTACCGTATGGTTTTTGGTATGCTCTTTGTACCATCTCAAAGTCTTGTCCTACGAGTCCCAAATCTTTCAGTTCAAATGACCTACCATCCTGAGTAAGAAGACGAAATACAACCTTTTCACCATGTGTTGTAGGGAGAATTGAGACACGAGTATCAACTTTCTTTCCCTCATCTAATTTAAACGAAATACGACCATCTTGCGGCGCGAAGTGTTCATCTGTCCGCAGTTTTCCAGCGATTTTAATTTTGAAAATTAGTGATTGTTCATACTCTTTTTGGATAGACCAGGATTCACGCAAAATACCATCAATACGTAATCTGACACGTACACGTTTTGGTTCAGGTTCAATATGGATATCTGAAGCACGTTGGTCAAGTGCTGCTGTAATAATACTATTGAGAAGCTTCTCAATACTTATGAGTTTTTTTACTTCCCCCGTCTTGCCGTCGCCCTTCCCTTCTTTGGGCTGGTCGTTAGTAGGTTGCTGTTGCTGGGCTTGCTGCTGCTGAGCCTGTTGTTGCTGCGGATTCGGGTTCTGTACCTGCTGAGCAGGTTGCTGTTGATTGGGCAGTTGTTGGTCCATTTATCAAAAATCGTAGCTTTGAAATCAGTAGTTCTATTATGCAATGTGATTGAGATTTTGTCCACTAAATAAGGGGTGAAAGAAAATCCTCTCACAGAAAAGTGTGCACTTAGTTCTGTGAGAGGATTGAATTGATTAGAGATTCTTTAAAACTCTATTTTATCGACTTACCTGTACAGTTGTTCCTTCAGCAAGAGGAGCAAATAGTGTAAGACGTGTTGCTGATTCAGCACACATTCTGTAACCACTTACACCACCAGCAGTTGAATCCTGTGGATCTTCTGGAATAGATGCTAGGTATGTTGGGGCAAGAATTGTTTCTCCGTCCCATTCTGCATCTCCTGTAACAGTAGAGTCTCCTACTGCCCAACCATCAGTTGCACCATATGTACCACATGGAGCATTAGTTGCATTAAACGCATCTCCGTCATCGGCATCTACGTATCCTGAAAGTGAAGCACCAGCAACGATATCTTGTGAGATAGCGTTAAGGATCTGTGTTACCTCAGATCGTCGCTCAGAGTTTCTTGCATCCTGGAAGTTTTGCGCAGGATTGATCGCGATAATGGTTACCGCTGCAAGAATTGCGATAAGCCCAATTACTACAAGAATTTCAATAAGGGTGAAACCTTGTAGGTTATTTCCTCGTTTTGCCATTGTGAGAAAAATATAAAAAATAAAAGTAACCTAGTTAACGTGCACGCAACAGTGATTAGTATGTAATCCGTGCTGATTTATTAAGGTAAATCCGGCAGTGAATTTAACCCGAAACCATTCGTTAACAAATTCAGTATAGAAAGAGTTACATACCCTGTCAATTCAATAGGTCTATTTTTTATTGTTATTTGTAGAGAAATATATTCTTCTTGAATAGAGGCGTTGACCGATTATAGTGTTCTTGGTAAATTAAATAGATTTAATTACTGCACATATAATGAAAAGAATTCCTCTCATTCAGTTTGGGAAGCTAATAGTTTTCCTTACAATCTTTTTCTTTACGACTCAATTTTCTTTTGCTGCACCAACTTCATTGTTGTTCCATGGGACTGGAGAAGGTGACGTGGACCGGCTAAAAATTGTAGTTGCCTACCCTACCAAACCGGTAGATGTTGGAGAAGATTTCACTATTGAGTGGTGGATGAAAGCATCTATTAATAATAATCAAGGAGAGTGTGTGGATGAACTTGATGATGGATGGTCGTATGGAAATATACTTTTTGATAGAGAGATTTTTGGAAATGGAGCTTTTGGATCATATGGTATTGCCCTAGGAAGTGGAAGAATATCATTTGGTGTTCATAATGGTACCTGGGGAAAGACGGTATGTGGAAGTACTTATGTCGCCGACAATCAATGGCACCATATTGCAGTTACAAGAGAAATGGATTCAGGAACAATGAAGATATTTGTTGATGGGGAATTGGATACAACAGGAATTGGACCAAGTGGAAATGTAAGCTATAACTACGGTGGAGGTGAAGGTGGAACGGGACAATTTTATCTTGTTGTCGGAGCTGAAAAGTATGATTTAGATTCTGAATTGTTTCCTCCCTACTCTGGCCGAATTGATGAAATCCGATTTTCTGGTGTAATTCGATATGATTCAAATTTCTTGCCACAGACCGAACCGTTTGAAACTGATGAAGATACACTTGCATTATTCCATCTTGATGAGGGAACTGGCACATCGGTTAATGATACATCAGGTGCGCTTGGTGGACCTAGTCCTGGTGCAATTCAAGTTGGAGGTAGCCCAGAAGGTCCCGAATGGTCGTCTGATTCACCGTTTGATATTTCTACAATTGATAGCTCAACAGGTGGTAGTTCATCTGGGTCTGGAGGAGGTTCAGGAGGTAGCGGTGGTGGGTCTGGAGGGAGCTCATCCTCTGGGGGCACAACAG
>JAGQLH010000019.1 GCA_020429465.1 Candidatus Dojkabacteria bacterium
GCGATAGCTGCTCCAATCATCCCTAGAAACGGAACAAGTAATGCATTCCCTATTAGGTTAGTTAGAAAAATACCTACATACAAGAGAGATTGTTGTACTGGATATCCGGTTTGATTAAATATCATACTAAATGGACCGTACCCTACACCAACCATTGTTCCAATAATCAAAATAATTAGCGGGATATAACTTGTACTATACCCATCATATAGACCTGTAATTATTAATACAAATGGATATCCAAGAATTATTAGTACCCCTACTGGTACTAAAAAATAGTACACAAGGTTTCTTCCTTTACTTATGAGATTCTGAAACTCTGCTTTAGCTAAGCTTGATCTTTTCGAAAGTATTGGATTAACATTAGTTCGAAATGTATTCATAAGTTGCCTATACCCATCCACAAAAATAGTAGCAAAGCTATAAATCCCAACAATGGAATCTGGGTAATAAAATCCCAGAAAGAAAATAGGAATACGTGAATTAGCTTCAATGAAAATAGCGCCAACTACTGATTTATACCCATGTATAAAATGTTTTTTAATTAATCTGGCAGTAATAAATTGTTTAACAGAAAACCCTCGCAATATAAATGAAACTACACAATTAATTACAAAAAGTCCCATTTCTGTGGTTGTAAATATCCAAAATATCTGATTAGATTGTACTCCGACGGTTAAGAATATCCATAAAGATCCAAGTAGCAACACTATCCTAGTCGAACTCAAGAGTGCAAAGAGTTTCATCCTTCGTTCTCCGTTAAGTGCTGCTAGAAATACTTTATTCAATCCAAAGAAACCAATCCCTACCAAAATTTGATCAATAAATTGCTCATCTCCTGGAATATCGAACAGAAAACTAAAAAACCCTTTACTTACAAATAGGATTGGAATTACCAGCACACTCTGCAGTAGTGATGATTGAAGCCCACTTAGTAAAACCTCTTTTACCTGTATACTTGATTTAGAAATGCTCTCGAGTACAGAAAAATGTATTCCTCCACCCACAAAGTGAGCGAGTACAATGAATAATGCATAGAGAATATTGAAAACTCCAAGAACATCAGCTGAAAACTCCTTAGAAATACTATAATTAAGTAGGAATCCCCCAATCCCAATCACTCCGAAACTCACTATGTTCCAAATATAGTCCTGCTTAAACTTTGATGATGTTGGAATTTTATTGAATATTGAAACCACCTTTGAAATCACGATACGAGTCTTCTAATTTGTAAATAAACTATTGCTCGTTTAAATCTAATCATAAATTCCTTAAAAGACAGTTTTGTATAACTCCATATATTTTTTATGTTGTGCACTACTCTAAATCGAGTAATTTCTTGATTTGTAATTATTCTCTTCTTATCGCATCCAACTTTATATTTAAAAGTGGCTATTAGACCTCTCCCGGCAGCTGTTTCTACAATGTGAACCTCATCCTTTGTGAGCTCTTCTTTATATTTATTAGTGTTATGTTTCATAATTCCTTTAGAAATATTCTTTAGAAATGGACTATCAGATTTATCTATTTCTCGTTTCTGTGAAAGAATTTCTGAGTTGAAAGGAATTTCAGTAAATTTAAAACACTCTCGAAGCACATTTTCTGTATCCCCAATCAAATCTTCATATCTGACCGTATGTAGTTTCTTAATTTGATTTCTAGATTTAAGAGATAGAATTCGCTCCTGTTCATCTTTCCAATGGATTCCCCCTAGATACGGATGCTTTGGTCCACCTGGCACCTTTGAAAACGATAAATACACATCTCGAGGATCTCGGACAAGATGTATGAAGAATGTAGTATCCAAATGCTGTTCAATAGCTCCAGCAAAGTCAAATACGTTATTCTCTTTTATAAAATACCCAATTTTTCCCTCATGCTTTGCGTGATCGGAGTAAATTGCATCAAATAGATCAAGGTACTCCCAGTTTGATTCATCAATAAATTTTTGAAACTTCTCAATAGGTGGTATGTACTTCCATCTATTAGGGTGATTAGTAATCAAACTTAAGGAGTAGTGAATTATCCGCTTCCTTTTTTCCGGACTACTCAAGATATCCGCAGTAGTAATATATGGCAAAAAACTTTTCAATAACTGAGGTGCATACGGCCCATCAATCTCGTTTGTTTTGTCGAAAAATGTTCGAAGTAAATTACTCCCAGATCGTTCAGAAGAAAGTAGAAAAATTCGTTTCATTGCTTACTGTGTTCTTTCACGGATAAATCGAGCGGGATTCCCCGCGACTACTTGCCAATCTTCTACATCTTTTGTTACGATCGATCCAGCACCTATTACTGCCCCTTTACCTATTCTCGATACTGAGCCTAATATAATTACTCGAGCACCTATCCACGCTTCATCCTCAATCGTAAGTAAGGAATAGTCCGTTCCTTGATGTTTTTTTGACTCTTTGGTTATTACTTTGTGATTGTGTGTAGAAATCATAACCCCTTCTGAAATCCAGACATTATTTCCTACTATCAATCCACCAGAGTAATCAATCTCACAATCATGCTCTATTGCTACATTATTACCAATCTTTATGAGAGATTTAGAATTATTATGAGGGGCTACAAATAAAGAACGATAGGACACATACGTCCCTTTTCCTATATCAAAAAATATTCTCAAAATAGCAGTCTTTATTTGTGTTAACCCTGGTACATCAAATATAAATCCACCTAATGTATGTTGGGTTAACCTCCGGATAAATTCACTAATCATAATATTTGGGTACTAAATTTATAGTCTCGATTGCTTTCTTCGCTGGTACTGAAATTGTATCAAAATACCATGTTAGTGATTCAACTCGTGGACGATTCTCTCTATATACTTTCTCTAATGCGTCTTCCCGGGAAATCATCCCTTCTCGGATTTGATTACTACGAAAGGTATCGTTCTCACTAAACCCAGCGATTGTAGTATATATGTAGTTATAAAATGATGCAGTCCCATCACCAATTCTCCATGTAGTAGGAGTATCAGGTGCTGTTTCCCAGTCATATTCATTTACCAAGGTTGTATTTATTGTCTCTTCATCCCATTCTATATAATCGAATAGTAAAAATGTATGCTCACGTTTTTGTGAATAATATACATAAAATGAACCTAGTGTATCTGGAATTGATGAATTGATATACCCTGGATTTGAGATGAATTGTTTTCCATAATAGAGAAACTGCTGTAATTGATCTTTGATTCCAAGTGAATATATTTTTTCACGTTCAAAATTTGGTTTAACTCCAGCAAAGCCAGCTTTGAAATTGGTATCTTCTAATCGATTTCCCATCCAGAAGTTCAGGTCTATTCTAAGTTCTTTTTGAAGTCGCGAATTATGCCAGAAGAAGTATTTATCCCCCGCCATAAACAACGGCACAATGCCAAGATCTGGTTTTTTAAGCCAAGCTCCCACGTTTTTCCTAATATATCTACGTTTTCTACTGAGATCTGCTGACACAAATAAATGCTCCACACCAAGCTTTCCACAAAGCCGAGCTACATTTCTTCGAGCTAGATCTGTTACCATTCCCCATTCATAAGTAAACGTTATTGGTTTCAATCCAAGCTCTGTCACAATGTAATGTAAACCATAACTACTATCCCGTCCTCCACTAAAGGGGATGATCACATTTGGTTTCTCGTTCTTATTATCTGTATACCGCCCAACTATTTCCTTTAGCTCACGTAGTTTTTTTGCACGCTCATCTTGCTCTAGATTTATTTTACGAGTATAGTTCTGACAGAAATTACATACTCCTTTTTTATCGAAAGAAATATACGGTACCGTTTCTGGTAATATACATTTTGTACATCGATTAAGAGTTCGAATTTTTTCTTCTGGATATTCTATTGCTTTCTTAACCTCCTGTAGATCAGAAACTAGCACATTTGCAAAGAATGTTTCTTTATTTGAATCATCAATTAGTTCTACACTTTTCGCTTTAGTATCTTCTCTAAAATGAGGATTCAGTTCATGTTTTTTAAATGAATCAATAACCCGCTCCCCTGTTATGGTTGAAATACAGATATATTTCCCTGGTTCAAGCCATTCCACCATTTCCTTGTCAAATTCGTCGGCATATTTATTAGCGAATTCTTCGAGTAAATGTCGTTCAGACATAAAAACGAAATCCGTTCCGTCTTTTGAAATCAAATAATACAAAGATCCGGTATTTGTTGCCATAAGGTAGTATGGAAAGTTCTCCCCCATAATTCCTACTGAAGCAGTTCCTTCAATTACAGCAAAAGTATTCTCTAATGCTTCTTGAACAGCATTTGTACCATCCATATATTTTTTGAGAAGTGCCAGAAACAACTCTGTATCTACTTCGTATTCACGATGTATA
Organism: Candidatus Dojkabacteria bacterium; assembly: GCA_020429465.1. Classification (GTDB taxonomy): domain Bacteria; phylum Patescibacteriota; class Dojkabacteria; order B142; family WJKM01; genus JAGQLH01. Next base: position 4,348 of record JAGQLH010000019.1, read on the forward strand.
TCCGGATACTCACTATATAGCTCATCGACATTTGTGATAATTCCATTATGAACTGCTACAAGATTATTTTTAATTACTGGTTGATTGTTATTATTCTCTTCTGCAGTACCATTAGTAACCAACCGTGAATGTCCTATACAACCAAAGTTATTGAGTTTATTTTTATGATGGAATGCTCTCGAAAGGAATTGTTTATATTCAGACGTAGTTACCATCTTTGTAGCCTTAAGATGGTCTTTGTAAACTCTTAACGAGTCTTTGTGCTGTACCATTAGCCCAGCAGCTTCTTTCCCACGAATTTCAGAAAGTCGAAAGAGTGTTTCTAATTTTGCATCAATCTTTTGAAAACTATGGTCTTTTTTATTGGAAATATATCCAAAAATTCCACACATGGAGTATTACTGCTTTAATAATTTCTGTAAGTAATTTTCATTTGATACTTCTAACAGCCTGCTTTGTCTCTTATACTTAGATACATGAAAAGTATCTTTTCTAACCAACGTAAGATCTCGCTTTGCAACAAACTTTTCAATGCTTTCCATCACTTTATTCGGGTGTTCACATAGCTCTCTGTATTCTACCGTCATATAGTTTTTATGTGAAAGCATTTTTTGGCTTTCCGCAATATACTCTTTTAATGTCCGAACTTGAGAAACAATCTCTTCGAATGGATTTGATAAGCCGTGTTTCTGTACTTCTGGAAGATCGAACCCGAACCAAGTTTTTGGGCTTCCATAAAGCTTTTTTCGAGCCCGGTATATTGAACGACAAACTTCATCTTCATCACGATGAACAAAGATGTAAAGAGCACTTGGATAGTGTGACTGTATCTTCTTTATTGATAGTAATAATCTCAAATTCTTTATTACAAAAACCTCACCCATGATATTTTTAATTGCAGATATCTCTTTTTTTGCTCTGTCAACATCAACCTGAGCCCCTTCAAACCATCGTCTACTCAATTTAGTAGCCTCGGATGGTCCCTTAATACCAGAGGTAAACCCATATGAGCTTTCATACCGGTTATTACTATCTGGTAAATAATTAGAAATTTTGGTTGCAACTACTGGTGAGCTGTACATCAATTCAGCAAAATTCGTCGGATAAGCTGTGTAATAATTGAAACAGAGCATTTGATAAAGTAGTGTTGTACCACTTCGTGGAATACCTAATATGATAATTGGTTGTTCGTAACCTTCAACTTCTTTTATTAATTTCGTGTCCACCATTCTTCCAACCGGAACCGTATTGAGCAACGCTTGTAAGAAATGTACTATTTTTTTTATTATTCTATGCATAAATCACTCACTACTAAAAATAATCAAACAAGACACTTTAAAATAATAGGACTATAACTTGCGTATAATGGCGTGGGAATGACTTTAAATAATGTTCCTACTGCTTTTGCTATAAATCCAGTACGATTTGGAATATTTTTTTGAAGATTAGTAGAAGAATACGAATATATCAAAGGCAATTCATGTGCTCCCCATTTCTTTTTATAATTTCGCAACCCAATATTATAAAGCGGAGAACTTCCCATATCTATTCGAGTACAATTACGTCGCAATGCTTCTTTGAACCCCTCCCACATGGCAAATTGGTTTACACCGTAATCATGAGTAAATGATGCACCATACATATATGTAGCAGTACCATTGCAATATGCAAATATTACTACTGCTTGCGGTTTCCCTCCTTTATAAGCAATAAACGGTACAATATAATTGGATTCCTCAAATATACGTAGTAACTCGTGGAAATAGTTACGTGGGTACATAGGGGATCCTTGATGTTTTCTGGTTTGTACATGCATTCGATACATATTCTCTATTTCACTGTATTCAAAAGAAGAATTGATTTTTACTCCCTTGTTTCGAGCTTGTTTTATCTTTCTTTGAATACTACTTTTTTGTAACGATGCGAAAAGTTCGTCCTCATCCATCCCTTTTGGGATCTCTCGAATTGACAGTACATGTCTTTGTGCATAATCCCAATTCGAAATTTTAGTATGTAGCTCGACTTTTGTCGGAAATTGCTCTTTCTTTATATCTTCACTCCCATTCTTTGACAATACTGGAATGAAATGACTAAGAGGAAGAGAAATAGATATTTCCTTTCCGAGACGCTTTTTTGTTACAAATGGGAGAAATAATTCTAACTCTCCCTTATGATCGTACGAAACTACAGCTCTCACCTTCCATCCGTACACCTTCTCTAAGAACGTATGCCATTCTTTAGTATGATAAATCCCATATCCTTCAAAATTTTTAATCTGGAAATATATCTGGTCAGTAATTTTATGTATAGTTTTCATACTAAAAATCTATTATGCTCGGAAAATTTTGATAACCCCCTTAATTCTGTTGGCAACACTATCTAGGACTAGCGATTGTATCCACTGTACACCTGGGTTATTCCATCTTTCTGGATGAGTAACGAGTGCATACTTAGCCTGTGGATGTTCTTGAATAAACCCTACTAACTCTTCTGTAGTATGAATCTCAGGGACCTCCATTTTTGATTTCACGGCATCACGTAAATTTGCCGCATGGGGATGCCAGCTTCTTCCCGTATCAGTGAAATAATAGGTATCATCATAGTTAATTGAAAGAAACGCCTCTCCTCTCAGGTAAAATTCTGGCAGGGTGACTGTATTCCACAATGCTCGGTTATCATATTTAGAAAGAGGACGTCCATGCATAGCAACTGTACTCACTGGTACAAACCTGCGAAACATACTTAAGTGTTGATCGAACAAATTACGTGCCTTTTGAATATCTCCGTTTGCGAGGGAGAGATCTTCGTAATGATAACCAATCTCATGCCCAAGTTCATGAATCTTCGCAATTATTTTTTGATCGAATGAATTTTTGGTAATTCGAAAGTAATACGTTGAAGCAACACCTCGTGAATTTTCAATTTGGGCAATTTCTAATGCATTATTCGGGCGTCGATCTACATCATGCCTCAGGAGTATACCTGTCATTGGTTGCTGATCAATCCATTTTTGAACTGGGAACAGAGGGATCTCTAGACGCAAAAGTTCATCAAGTAGATAGGTATACATTTCCGGGGTGAAGTCTTGCATTCATTCATCTCTTTAAAATTACGAAATATCTTATGCTACATGCAATCTATCATTATCCATCATATCCATCCACATAGCGAAAAACAATGTTTGAAGCCCACTGATGGTTAAAAATACAAAAATGAGCAAGTTCTGAGTTCCTAATACTACCTCTGGTGAAAGTGAAGTTACTACTTGGAAGAGGAAAGGTATATTAATAATCAATAAAAAGAATGATAGGTGATATAACAAAAAAAGCGGATGGAAATCACGAAACAAATACTTTACATACAACCGTTTCCAGAAAGCTTTAAATAGTAACCATGTAATCCGAGGAATTACTTTAAATACTTTCATTTTTGACTGTTCTCCTACTTCGTATACTGGTTTAATTGGGACTTCTTTTACATGACAAAATGCAATATTTAATTTCACAAGAATATCATTCGGACATCCATACGATTTGTAAATATTATGGAGCCGAATTGCCTCAAGTGCAGGTAAACTAATTGCAGTGTACCCTGTCTGAGTATCCGAAACTCTCCAATATCCACTTGCAATTTTTGTAAGTAATGAAAGTATTGAATTTCCAAAGTATCGTATTCGAGGTATTACAAAAAAAGCAGAACGATGTGATAACCTATTTCCCTTCACATAATCTATGGTGGGATCATTAATGATTGGCATACAAATTCCTTCGAGTTCATCTGGATCCATTTGACCATCACCTGCCATAACTGCCGTAATATCGATTTTATGGTCTTTGCACCATTTATATCCAGTTGCTATTGCCCCTCCTACGGATGCGTTTTTTTCATGATTAATGAGAATAATCCTATCTTCCTCTGGGGTTTTGTTTACAACACGGGAGGGAGTAAATAGAGACCATTCCTTTTGATCCATTTCCGCTAGTACCTGCTCCGCTTTATTGTATGGAGTTTTTTCTACCGTTCGTTTTCTTTTTTTTATCGTTTGATTTGATTTTTCTAAATATTTTGTAACTATTTCTGCTGTATTATCCGTGGAGGCGTCATTTACCACTACAATCCTATCTACAAATTCCGGCATGCGCTTAAGTACCATCCCTATTTGTGAGGCTTCATTATATGCAGGAACTACTACTGCAATGGTTTTATCATGTAACATGCATTTACTTTGTCTAGGATTAGTTGAGTTGTTCTTTGTATTATATAATAAGCCACTTATATTACTAGTGAAAGTTCTATGAAAAATTTTGGGATGATTGGACTCGCAGGCTATATTGCACCTCGGCATCTAAAAGCAATTCAAGATACAAACAACACCTTGCTTGCTGCACTTGATCCATTTGATAGCGTAGGAATTATTGATAGCTTTTTTCCAGAAGCAGACTTTTTCGTTGAGTTTGAACGTTTTGACCGTCACATTGAGAAATTACGACGTGCAGGAACTTGTATTGATTACCTGAGTATTGCATCACCCAATTATCTACATGATGCCCATATCCGATTTGGTCTAAGGCATGGAGCTGATGTTATTTGCGAGAAGCCATTAGTTTTGAATCCGTGGACAGTTGATGGACTTACTGAGATCGAGAAAGAAACAGGGAAAAAAGTTTACACTATCTTGCAATTACGACTACACGAAACAATTAAAGAATTAAAAAAGAAAATTGAAAATGGCCCGGCTGATAAAGTATATGATATCGATCTCACCTACATTACTTCTCGCGGGAAATGGTACTACGCAAGTTGGAAAGGTGATATAAACCGATCCGGTGGTATCGCAACAAATATCGGAATTCATTTTTTTGATATGCTTTCATGGATCTTTGGAGAAGTGAAACAAAATATTATCCACTTACATACCCATGATCGGGCTGCCGGCTACCTTGAATTAGAGCGTGCTCGTGTACGGTGGTTTTTAAGCATTAATTACGAGACTCTTCCGGATGAGGTTAAGGGAAGTAATAAGCGGACCTATCGATCGATTCAGCTTGATGGAGAAGAAATCGAATTTAGTAATGGATTTACAGAATTACACACACGAAGCTACGAAGATATTCTAGCAGGGAATGGATTCGGGCTTTCCGATGCACGTCAGTCAATTGAAATTGTCCACAATATTCGTCATGCAACTATTGTTTCTCCTGATGGAAACCATCATCCATTTGTTGAAAAACCATTAACTCCTCACCCATTTAGCCATGCAGAATAATCCAACTACCTATATTGATCCAACAGCCATTATAGATGAAGGAGCCCAAATAGGCGAAGATAGCAAGATTTGGCATTTCTCTCATATTATGGATTCTGCCAGGATTGGTAATAAATGCTCAATTGGCCAAGGATGTTTTGTGGCAGGTATATTAGGTTCGGGATGTAAATTACAAAATAATGTTAATGTATACGAAGGAGTGACGCTCGGGAATAATGTATTCTGTGGTCCAAATATGACATTTACTAATGATTTAAATCCTCGTGCTGAATATCCCAAAAAGGGTAATTATACTTCTACTATAGTTAAGGATGGGGTAACTTTCGGAGCCCAGGTTGTAGTTATCTGTGGAGTCACAATCGGGAATTACGCACTTATTGGTGCAGGCAGTGTTATCACAAAGGATGTTCCTAATTATGCGCTTATCTATGGCAATCCTGGGACTATCCGTGGATGGGTTTCCGAACATGGAGAACCACTTGATTTTGATGATGAAGGCGTTGCTGTCTGTAAAAAGTCGGGTGAAAATTATCGACTAGATGATGGTATAGTCACAAAAATTCTGAATTAGGGTGGTCATATTCATAGATTTGAGGTAACCTGATTGGGTAAACTTTTGCACACTTCTTTCATGAATCCCCAGAGGAATCTTACAATTGATATATTTCGTGGTATTGCTATTTTAAGTATAGTTATTGGTCATTTACATTGGAATTCGTACGTGCGCAATTTCTTTTTCTCGTTCCATCTTCCGCTATTTTTCATTGTTACAGGACTATTTATTGAACGATCAGCAGAAAAATACCGATTTATACCTTTTTTTATACATAAATTTAAAAAGATTGTAATTCCTTTTTTTATAGCAATTGCTGTAAGCGCTTGTATTAATTTTTTAGTTGCTGATCCCCCCTCTTTAACACAAATGCCAGATCTTACTGAGAAATTTTTTCACACTATTGTCCGCGGTAGCTCTGGAAGTTTAATTAACGCAAATTACTCACTTTATCTATGGTTTCTTCCCCCCTTCTTTTTATTTTCTATTGGCATCTATAGTGTATTCAAATATTTCTCTAAGTACCGACTATTTTTCCTTATCGCATCTTTTGGCATTTCATTTATTATCTGGATTGGTTCGAAGTACGGATGGTATGACCCAGAAGGAATGATTTGGGGAATAGATAAACTTCCGCTAATGTTGGTATTTGGTATGATTGGACACTATTTGTCTAGTAAACTTACCTACTTTTATTCAAAGAAGATTCCAAATCTACTCATTGGATTTGGAATACTTATTTTTGCTTCTATATTCGATTTTGATGTACGAACAAATGCTTATACAAATTTAGGATTATTCTTCTTTACGAGTGCTGCCGGTTTCATTGTTGTTTACACATGTGCACTTATTATTAATAAATTTAGCAATTACAGGCTAAAAAAGATCATTGCTATATTGGGAAAGAATTCACTTGTACTCTATATACTTCATTGCTTCACCTACCCAATCGTTCATAATATTGTCGGTGAACCTCAGGATGGATCAATTACTATCGAGAACATATTCTTCAACATCATCGCCTTTTTCACCTCACTGCTTATATTTTTCCTAGTTAGATCTATTTCAAAAATCAGTGTCACACGACACGTAGAAGTTAAGCAAGATCATTCACTCGGAAGACTTCTTTATAAGTATGCAAATGTTGTATAAAACTAATTACTTTCTCATGTTAGAATTACGTCATGAACTATCCAATTATTGATCTCAAAAAAGAATATGCCTCTATTAAACCGGATATTGATAAAGCTATCACTTCTGTTATTTCTGAAACAGCTTTTGTTGGAGGGAAATTCGTAGAGGAATTTGAAGATGAGATTAAAAATTTTACAGGGGCATCATATGCAATTGGTTTAAATAGCGGAACAGATGCGTTATATCTATCATTATGGGCAGCTGGCATTGGCCCTGGAGATGAAGTTATCACTACCCCTTTTACATTTTTTGCTACGGCAGAGGTTATTGCTCATATTGGTGCAACCCCAGTATTTATTGATATAGATCCAGATACATTCAATATCGATGCTTCCCAAATAGAACAAGCTATTACAAAAAATACCAAGGCTATCCTTCCTGTACACTTATATGGCTATGCTGCGAACATGACGGAAATTATATCTATCGCTCAATCTTATAATTTATTCGTACTAGAAGATGCTTGCCAAGCAATTGGTGCTTATCACGATAGTGCCCACGTCGGACTACTCGGGAATGCTGGAACCTTGAGTTTTTACCCTTCAAAAAACCTTGGAGCCTACGGAGATGGGGGTATGGTTATAACAAATGATGAAAAGCTGGCTAGGGAGATTCGTCGACTACGAAACCATGGCCAGACTAAAAAATACTTTCCCGAAAAAATTGGTGTGAGTAGCAGACTTGATGGAATCCAAGCAGCAATTCTTTCCGCAAAACTAAAACACCTTCCTGAGTGGACTGCAAAAAGAATCCAGACAGCAACATGGTATGATGAGCTTCTTAACAATCAGGACGGTATTAAACTACCAGCTTATCAAATCACCGATCGAAAGAATCACGTTTATCATCAATATACTTTGAGAGTCTTAGATGGGATGCGGGATAAATTACAAAAACATCTTGAGAATCATAGAATCGGGACAATGATTTATTATCCACAAAACCTCCACCAGACGAAAGCCTTTGAAACTGTTAATTTTGTAAAGCATACTACAAGTGAGAGTGAGAAGGCATCTTTAGAAGTACTTAGTTTGCCAATGCATCCGTTCTTGGAGCGATCTGATGTAGAAAATATAGTAGGTATAATCAATGATTGTTTGAATTAACATAAACTTATCTACCTCGTTTTAAGTTGAGAGTTTAGTTCATAAAATAATTTCACAGCAAGTAATTACTATTATCCATAGATTTCAAATTCTAATAGCTCTTGAAAGTGTTGTGTCAATTCTTCTTGCGTAATTTGAGTTATGTCAATAATTGTATTCTTCTGTATAATTTCTTCTATCTTGTATAAAAACTCAACTATTAACGGCCATAAATCCGATGCAACTCTCGTTCCTGGGATATTTCCATATCTAATTTCCGAATACTTTATCTTTTCTGCAAGTGAGACAATTCCATCTGGAGCTATTACCGAATCTACATATCTACAAATATTTATTTCATTGTCGAATTTTTGCAGATCATTCTCATGATAGATTTCTTTGTCATGTAAGAGCTTCACAACACTATTAGGTATACTAATCTCTTCCACTATTTGAAATGTAGCATTTTCTTCATCGTCACCATACTTTTCCTTAAACTCTTTTTGTACTTTTTTCCAATGATCCAATTCATTGATAAGTTCTGACTGAGGATCTAAGTTCTGAAATTTGAATTTGATAATATTTCCCATGTCATGAAGAAGGCAACTGAGAATGACTCTTTCATAGTCCACCTGATTTTCAGCATCAACCCAACTATTAATAATTATTTTCGCCAAAGCAGCAGTAGAAAGCATATGAGTCTTCAAATTGGGAGGAATAGAGTATTTTGAATATATTTGATGAATATTCATAATAACAACACGTTTTATTAAGATGTAAAATGGCAAATTTATATATCAAAATTTAAAAAAAGTTAATGAACTACATTAGGTTTTGATAATATCATTAACTGTTATATAATTGGAAAATTTCATATACCCTTATTATATACCCATTTTAATGCAGATAAATATATCGGAGCCATGTATCGGCAAGGAAGAATTAAGTGCTGTTAAAATTCCACTAAAAACAGGTTGGGTATCACAGGGTCCAATTGTGAAAAAATTCGAAGACGAATTTGCTAAAAAACATAATGTTAAGTACGCCTTTGCTGTAAGTAGTGGTACAACTGCCCTACATACTGCTCTACTAGCTCTTGAGATAGGTCCTGGAGATGAAGTTATAGTACCATCATTTACTTGGGTGGCATCAGCAAATGCAGTCCTATACTGTGGAGCTACACCAGTATTAGTGGATATAGAATTAAACAGTTTCAATCTTGATCCCACAAGACTTGCAAAAGCAATAACCAAAAAAACCAAGGCTATTATTGCAATACACCTCTTCGGCCAAAGTGCTGACATAGATAAGATAAAAGAAATTGCCCCTGATATTGCGATTGTTGAAGATGCAGCTTGTGCTGCAGGGGGAAGATATAAAGGGGAAAATATAGGGTCTATAGGAGATGTGGCTTGTTTTTCATTTCACCCCAGGAAAATAATAACCACTGGAGAAGGTGGCATGATTACTACCAATAATAATGACATTGGAAAGAAAATTACCTCTTTAAGAAATCATGGTTTGAGTTATTCTTCTCATCAAATTGGATCTCCAGAGTACATGGGAGAAGTTCTTATGCTTGGGTACAATTTCCGCATGACTGATATTCAAGCTGCTATAGGGATTGAGCAATTAAAGAAACTCGAGAATTTCATTGCTCATAGAACAACCCTAGTAAATTATTATTATGAATTCTTGAGGGATCTTAAATGGTTGGAAATGCCTCAGGCGGCTGGTGATGTTTTACACAGCTGGCAAGCTTTTGTCTGTTTGGTAAATACAGACAAGTCTCCAATAAGTCGCAATGAACTAATGCGGATACTCTCAAAAAACAATATTAGTACTCGGCCAGGTACCCATGCTATACATACTCTTGATTACTACAAACAAAGATTTGGCTACTCCGAGAATCAGTTTCCAAATGCATTATTGGCACAGAATTGTTCGATTGCGCTACCACTTCATAATAATCTGCGAAAAAAGGATATAGAGGTTATTTCTAGTACTATAAAATCTATTTCATAACTATTACATACTCTAATGTGGCAAAAGATACTTCATTATACGCAGGGAAAAGGATTCTAGTTACAGGCGGAGCCGGTTTTATAGGCGCAAACTTGGTTAAACGCCTTATAGAATTAAATGCTGATGTTACTGTATTTGATAATTACGCTACTGGAAGTACTAGTAATCTCTATGATATTGAAGGCTACACTCTTGTTGAAGGAAGCATTTTAGACGAGAGGCTCATATCTAGAATTGTTTCTAATCAAGATATTGTATTCCATCTAGCAGTAATGCCAATTTCACAGTCTTTTGATAATGTTATTGAGATGGCAAATGTAAACTATATGGGAACATTAAAAATGCTTGAAGCTTGTCGAAATACTGACACCATAGAACGCTTTATCTATACTTCTTCGGTATCAATATATGGTAATGCTCTATTATTACCAATAAATAATAGTACGCCATATGATATATTGACAATGTACGCTGCGACTAAATTAGGAGGAGAGGCACTTTGCGACACATATACTAGTCAATTTAATCTTCCAATTTCAATAGTAAGATATTCAAATGTTTATGGTCCGCGACAAAATCCTCAAAATCCATTTAGAGGAGTGGTTGGTAAATTTCTATCCTATGCTCTTGAAGGTAAACCTTTAAAAATACTGGGGGATGGTTCAGATATTAGAGATTATACCTATATAGATGATGCAATTGAAGCTACTATACGTGCGGGAATATATGACAATGCGGAATATTGTAAACTTAACCTCGGGACCGGTATTGGAACTTCAACAGATGAACTTGCGAAGATAATTCAAAGTTTCTTCCCGGCTATTGATATTAACTATGTTGATGCAAGAGATATTGATTTAGTTCCTAAAAGAATAGTCTCTGGCCATGACGCTCGGGAAGTACTTAGTTGGGAACCAATAACACTAAAAGAAGGCATTGGAAAAATGATACAGCAAATTGATAATAATATGACCTCATACGTGTTATAAAATGCAATGGAATCCTAAAAAAACATTCTCCATGGCCGAATTAAAGCGAATTTATACTAAAGCGTTAGATAGTAATTTTGAGTTTATCAATTGTGCAGATATTTACACAAAAAACAATGGGTATTATATTGCCTTGCGTCATGACATCGACTTAAGCTTAATTGCAGCAATTGAAGTTGCTAAGCTAGAAAATGAATTAGGAATCCAAGCGACATATTGTTTCATGGTCCAATCAAATTTTTATAATTTATTTTCATCTGAAGGCAGAAAAGCATTACAAATCATTTCTTCATACGGTCATAACCTTGCCTTACACCATCACACCATGTCTGCAAGAAATTTACAGATTGACCTAAAAAAAGTAGAAAAGAACGTGATAATAGACTTTGATGTAATCGACAAATATTACCCTGGGAAATTTGAGAAAATTGTATCTTTCCATAATCCCCCTAAAAACCTAATTGGTGCGGAATTCGATTCATTCCTAAGTACTTACTCCCCTCATTTCCTAAAAAACAATATAAAGTATTTATCCGACTCTAATAGATATTGGCGTGAAGGGGACGTTATCGAATGGATACAAAAAGCTCCAGACATACACAAATATCATATACTCATTCATCCCGAACTTTGGTTTTATAAGGATGGGGAAATGAAAGACGCTATGAATGACCTGGTTGAACACCAAATCAGCTATACTTGGGGGTTACTGAAGCAAGATGACCTTAATTTATAAACAGTAACTCTATATCACACACGAACCTCTCAAAATATTACTATCTCCCTATCCCCCTATAAAGTATTCCTTCTGATTCTATAGATTTTTTATCTAAGACGTTTCTGCCATCTAGTACTACCTCTATCTTATGTTTCTTTAGGATTTTTGGAGTCAGTTTTTCAATAATTTGTGGATGTGCCGTTGCAAGTAGAATAGCATCTACCCCCTGTAACAGTTCCTCTAGCGTCTCCTTCGTTGAGTACTCTGGAACCAGTGGGTCAAATATTTCTACATTTGCACCAGAATCTCTAAGATGAGTAATAATCTCCAAAGCAGGACTTTCTCGAGTATCAGAAACATTAGGTTTATAACTTACTCCTAGAACACCCACCGTCGTAGTATCTATCGACTTTTCTCTCTTTATGAGTGCATCAGCAAGACGTTCTACTGCATATTTAGGCATGTAATTATTAATTTGGCGTGCACGTTTTAAGAATTTATGATCAAACCCACTTTTTTCTGCACGTTTAATTAAGTAGTATGGATCAACGGCTATGCAATGTCCACCAACTCCGGCTCCAGGCCAATGCGGCATAAACCCAAAAGGCTTATTAGATGCCCCTTGAATTGTTTCGTACAAATCAATCCCCATAGCATCAAATGACTGCGCTAATTCATTTACATAGGCAATATTTATATCTCGGAATGTATTTTCAATAATTTTTGTTGATTCAGCTACCTTTATTGAACTCATCGGATGTATCTCAGCATCCAAAAACGAACCATAAAATTCAGCTATCTTATGTGCTTCTTCGTTTGGAACACTCCCCACATTCCGAGCAATATTGTAAATATTCCACTTGGGATCTGCAGGGTTTATCCTTTCTGGGCAATGAGCAAGAGTTACATCATCACCAATATGTAAATTTGTAGCATCTTCTATAAGTGGAACGAGTATTTCTTCGCACGTCCCTGGGTTTATTGTAGATTCAATAATTACTACCGAATTTTTTCTTATAAATTTGGCTATAGCTTCAATTGCAGATATAAGAGG
>JAGQLH010000001.1 GCA_020429465.1 Candidatus Dojkabacteria bacterium
TGTCACTCGCATGGCTTTCACAAGGATTTTTTGGAGCATATGTTGATTATGCACGTAAAACTTCTAAACATATAGACGTAGTGGGAGGATTACTCATAGCAAGCGAAGCTGGAGCCATTGAAGAGAAATGGGAAGTTGCTGATGGTCTTTATCGTTCAATAGTTGCTAGGCCTGAGGTGGTTGAGATAATTAAGGGGCTTTTAGACTAGGCGGTTCAATATATAGTTGATTGGTTTGTATTAATTTGGTTCCTAGTAGGAGTAAGCCAGACCCAAAAAGAATCCACGCTATTCGTATTGTAAAAGCAAAAAATAATTCATCAGGTAGTATAGCTTTCATGAGGCTTTTCTTTGGATCGAACGCGTAGTTATCGGTAAAGAAAACCTCGTGGAACCAAATGAATAAGTGGTCAAAGTCAAATAATAGGTAGGAAATACCCAGAGCCATAAGAGATCCAAGTATAAGCATTCCGCATACAGATAATACACGTATTATGTGTTCTGAGAATACATTACCAAATGTTGTACTTTCTTGGGTTTTTACTAGTAAGCTATATCCAATAATATCCCCTACTCCTATTGTGAATAGGACTACTCCCCACACCATTGCTGTATCTAGAATGTTTTGTACATCCTGTAAGTGAAGGAATTCGTTTTGATTAAACCTAGTTCTATCAAGTTCCTCCCGATGAGAAAGAAATTTAAGGATATTTTTAATGCTTTCCTCTGCAGTTGAAAATTCCACGTATTCAGTTATTCCGAGTTCTTCAAATTGTTTTGTATAAAAGGATACGTCGTAAGTTGCGTACAGGATTATAGCGATAGTAATCGCAAGTGTCAGGCACACTGAGGAGGAGATAGTAAAGATATATTTTAATAGTTTTGTACGCTTAATTTGGTTGTACATACTTAGACCCTTACAGTATTTAGGTGGCAGATTGCTACTGCTAGTGCATCTGCAGCATCATCCGGCTTAGGTAATTCTTTTAAATTTAAAATCATTTGAACCATTTTTTGTACTTGTTTTTTATCTGCTCTTCCATACCCACTCACAGCCTGTTTAACTTGTAAGGGAGTATAATCGAAAAGTTCAAGTCCTGCTTGTGTTCCTGTAAGCATAATAACTCCTCGAGCCTGACCAACTTTTATAACTGTTTTCTGGTTTTTAAAGAAGAATAGATCCTCTATTGCCATATGTGTAGGTTTGAATTCTTTAATTAAAGCAGATAACTCATCGTGTATTTGTTCAAGTCGAATATGCATAGGAAATTTTGCCTCTGTGCGTATTACTCCATATCCATGTACTTTGTATTTAGATTTTTGAATTGTATCTATTTCAACTACCCCCCATCCAGTTATGGCAGTTCCTACATCTATACCAATAACAATGGGTCTTTCATTATATTTTTTAATAATGTTCAAGGTTTTTTAGTTTCTTGAATTTTATATAATTTAGAAAAGAGTGATGATCGATCCTGCAGTAACTCATTATATGTACTCAGTTCAATAATTTTACTATCGTTAAATACATAAGGCTTTTCAGTGAAACAAGACCATGTGTAATTATAACGACAGCCTCGTTTTTGTAAATAGCTCTTGCTATGCTTCCCAAGTTCGTCCCAAGAAAATAGGATTCTTTAGAACGTTATTTTGTTAATTTTTTAAGCCATTCTCCAGTATAGCTTTTTTTAGATTTCATGATTTCCTTTGGAGTTCCTTGTGCAATTATTTCCCCTCCACGAATTCCTCCTTCGGGTCCAATATCTACAATCCAGTCTGCAGTCTTAATTACATCTAAATTATGTTCTATCACGAGTACAGTATTGCCTTTCGCTACAAGCGAATGAAGAACTACTAATAGTTTGCGAACATCTTCAAAATGCAAACCAGTAGTTGGTTCATCAAGGATATATATTGTTTGTCCAGTTGATCGTTTACTTAATTCCGATGCAAGTTTTACACGTTGTGCTTCTCCACCCGAGAGTGTGGTAGCTGATTGACCAAGTCTAATATAACTAAGTCCAACATCATTTAAGGTTTTTAGCTTGTTATAGATTGAAGGTATATTTGCAAAAAATTCAACCCCCTCCTCTACTGTCATATCAAGTACATCGGCAATTGTTTTTCCCTTGTAATCAATTTGTAATGCTTCTCTGTTGTATCGTTTGCCTTTACAGGTATCACAAGTTACATATACATCTGGCAAAAATTGCATTTCAATTTTTATGAGCCCATCTCCTTTGCATGTCTCACATCTTCCTCCTTTAACATTAAAACTGAATCGACCGGGTTTATATCCTCTTATTCGGGCTTCTTTTGTTTTTGCAAATACGTCTCGAATAGCTGTAAATACACCGGTGTAGGTAGCAGGGTTTGATCGTGGTGTTCTCCCAATTGGGGACTGATCTATATTTACAACCTTGTCAAGATTTGAAACCCCATGTACTTCTTTGTAATTTCCTGGTTGTTTTTTTGCATTGTTCAATCGTTGGGCCAAGATTGGGTAGAGCGTTTCGTTAATAAGGGATGATTTTCCTGATCCAGAAACACCTGTAACACAAACAAAATCACCGAGCGGAATTTCTAATGTTACTTCTTTTAGGTTGTTATGTGTACATCCTGTCAGTCGTAATTCATACTTATTCTTTTTTTCTTTCTTGGCCAGATCAAATTTTGGTACAACCTCTTTTACCTCTTTGTAGATATCTGTCCGGGAAATTTGCTTCTTTCCTGAAAGGTACTGACCAGTTGTTGAGTTTGGATTCTCAATTATTTCCTTTGGGGTACCTTCAGCTATAACAGTACCACCATGTTCTCCTGCTCCTGGTCCAATATCTAAAACATAATCTGATGTAAGAATAGTATCCTCATCATGCTCAACGACAAGTACAGTATTTCCAATGTCTCGAAGATTCTCTAATGTTTTTATTAATCGATCATTATCTCGCTGATGAAGTCCAATTGATGGTTCATCTAAAACATAAAGAACTCCTGTAAGCCCAGTACCTATTTGAGATGCAAGCCGAATCCGTTGTGCTTCTCCTCCAGAGAGAGTTTTTGCAGTTCTTGAAAGCGTGAGATACTCAAGTCCGACGGCAAGTAAAAAGTCTAATCGTGCTTCTATCTCTCTAAAAATTTGTTTACCTATTTGTAACTCTTGATCGGTGAGAAGATCTTCTTTTATTTCTATGGGCCGTATTCCTAGATATGTTTGCATGCTAGAAATAAACTGTTCTTTTGAATCTGTCCCAGATTTAATTTCAGTAATCCATTCCCGTGCATCTTCTATAGACATTGCTGTAATATCCACAATATTTCTTCCATGAATACTAACTGAAAGTGCATAGTTGCGTAGCCTTAATCCATTACACTCAGGACATGTCATTTCCTGCATGTACTTCTCTATCTCTTTTCGAATATAGTCTGAATCAGTTTCATTATATCTACGCATTAAGTTCGGAATAACACCTTCAAATGGTTTTTCATATGAACGTTTTGCTCCGTCGCTTTTTCGAACATACGTGAATGTGTATTTTTTCTTTCCACTACCATTGAAAAGAATGGTCCGTTGTTCTTCAGTCATATCGGCTATAGGTTTTCGTGGATCAAAGCCTTCTACATCTGCAATAGCTTTTATTTGTTGCATTGACCACGAATTTGGATCATCTGCTACCTTTGCCCATGGGTATACACCACCTTCGCTTATGGATAGTTTAGGATTGTAAAGCATACCTAAAGAAATTTCTTTTATTGACCCTAATCCATTACAGTGTTTACAAGCACCATGTGGGGAGTTAAATGAGAACGTATGAGGTTCGATTTCTGGGAAAGACTTCCCTGATGAAGGATCTACATAATTCTCAGAAAAGAAAATATCAGCCCAGGTTTCATCAGTTGTTTTAGCACTTAATTCCTCTAGTTTCTCTTTTGTTACTTCGGAAGCGTCTAATGCGACAAGCAACTCTTGTTCACCAAGATTCAAAGCTGCTTCTACAGAATCCGTAACTCGTTTGATAAAATCTTCATCCTCTGTATGTTCAGGTTTTATCACTAATCGATCAATAATTACTTCGATAGAATGCTTTTTATATCTGTCTAGTTTAATAGTTTCTTCCAGGCTAAATACTTCACCATTCACCCGAGCTCGGACGTATCCTTGAGCTAAAAACCGTTTGAACAGTTCTTCGTAAGTTCCTTTCCTATTTTTTACAACTGGGGCCATAAGCATGATTTTGGCTTGATCAGTTTCAATTTTTTGTGGCAAAGAAAGAATAGTATCTACAATTTGTTGAACACTTTGACGTTGAAGTCGTTTTCCTGTTATTGGACTTCGTGCGTGACCTACTCGAGCAAACAATAACCTAAGGTAATCATAGATCTCAGTTATTGTTCCAACGGTAGAACGTGGATTGTGTCCTGATGATTTCTGGTCTATTGATATTGCAGGTGAGAGTCCTGTTATGATTTCAACATCAGGTTTTTCCATCAATCCAAGAAATTGGCGAGCATAGGCAGATAGGGATTCGACATACTTTCGTTGTCCTTCTGCGTAGATAGTGTCGAATGCTAATGAAGATTTTCCACTTCCAGATAGGCCTGTTACGACAACTAGCTTATTTTTTGGGATATCCACATCTATATTTTTTAGATTATGTGTTTTCGCACCCCTCACTTGGATTTTATCTGCCATTTGTAAATGATTCTAAATAAAGTCTTAATCTGTTGATAATCAGCATAAATTTTATCATGAAAATTTGCTCTTTTGATTTTTTATACCGTATACTGTGCTTAGGGCATTTGGATGTCTTATTTTGTGCCCATAATTTTTGCACTATGTTATTTATTACAAATCTTTTCCATGCCGGCAAAAAAGAACTCAGAAGAACAATCTTCTCCTCCCAAAAAACTCGATAGAGCTCGTTTGCATAATAGAGGTGAGATAGATGCATCGGATGATGGTGGTTCGCTTCGCGCAATTATCATTTTAGTAATTATTATTGTAGCAGTTGCAGTAGGTGGTGCTTTTCTTGTAAGAAGCATTCAAAATTCTAGGTTGAATCAAGAGCAGGATGATACAGTGACTGATGCAGATGTCACGCCAACACCAACCCCAGAAGATGAAGAGTTAGATGAACCTGATCTCTCAGACCAAATACTTTCTTCAGACGTACTACCTGACTCTGAAGCTGAATTTGTTACAGAAGAGTCAGATTATATTACGGAAGATACTCAATTCGAGGGAGATGAAGAAGCTACATTCGCTCTTTCTTCTGTAGTAGGACAGCCATATGAGACATTTTACAGATTAGTATTCACCTTTGATTCTCCGGATTCTCCTGAGATTATGGTTCCTCCTACTGATGTGAACTATCGGAATATCAGTCAAGAAGTCGAAGTTTCATTCTTGAATACTACAGAGGATACTTCAGGGATTGAAATTGGACAGTCAGTTGTAGCTAAGAATTCAACATTCTCATCTCTTGTGAAAAGCGCACGATCAACTGAAGATGTAGTTATTTACAAAATTCAGTTTAATGAGAGTACTTCATATGCTGCTCAAATTCATGAAAATGAGTTTATTCTCGATATTTTTGAGGTAGATCCGCTCTCAGCAAATGATACTGAGGATTTGGATGATGATGACACTACATTATTAGAAGACGAAGATAGTGAGGATGAAGATCAAGATGATGTGGAAGATGAGGATACATCTTCATCAAGTAGTATTGGTTCTGGAAGTAAAACAGAGATTGCAGGAAGTGGTGATAGTATGGGAGCAATTTCAGGATTTAGTTTCTTTGATTCCTCTGATAAATTTACCTACCAGCTCAAATTAGCTGATGAAAATGTTCCAAAAATTACTTCTTCTGTAGAGGAAGATGATGACGAAGTAGTAATAACATTTGTGATTGAAGATATTCGGTTCGATGCATTGCCAAAAGATGGCGTAGGATACCGTGACTTTACAGAAGGAGGGGTAACAAATATGTCAGAGCTAAATATTAGACATGCAGGAAATAAATCTGAATATGCATTTAGCATGAAGGAAGAAGCTGAATACACTATTTATATTGATGATTCAAAAGAAGAATTTGACGAAAATCGGATTATAATTGAATTTATGCATCCGTAAATAACCTCATCATAAATTTTCCGTAGGGACGCAAAATTTTGCGTCCCTACGTTTTTTTGAATTTATGATTTATGGTCGCATGCGGTTTAACATTCGAGCGAATGGAATGGTTTCTCGAATATGGTGAATCCCAGAAATAAAACGAACAGTTCGTTCTAGCCCTATTCCAAATCCTGAGTGAGGAATTGTTCCATACTTACGTAGATCCATATACCACTCATAGTCTTCATGAGGGTAATTATGTTGGTCTATGATATCCAGCATTTCATTGTAATCAAATATACGCTCTGATCCACCCATTAGCTCTCCAAATCCTTCAGGTGCTACTAGATCCACAGCTCGTGAGCGGAGAAGTTTATCCCCATCATACTGTACTCGAGTCATATAGAAAGCTTTAATTTCTGCTGGCCAATCTGTGACGAATACTGGGACATCGTAAAGTTCTGCTAACTTTGCTTCTTCAGGGGATCCTATATCGTCAAGTGGACTCAGTCCCATATCGTATTTTTCGTTTAGCACTTCTATCGTTTCTGCGTGTGTAAGTCGAACGAATGATTTATCGACATACCGTTGTAGTGCTTCTGTATCTCGTTCAAGAACTTGTAACTCTCGCTTACAATTTTTTAGACAATCACTAATAAGACGCTTTAAAAGTGCTTCTTCAAAATCCATTAACCCATTTAAGTCAGTAAATGGAAGCTCTGCATCCATCATCCAAAATTCAATGAGATGTTTACGTGTCTTTGATTTTTCTGCTCTAAATACTGGTCCAAAGTCATATGTTCTTCCGAGAGCAAATTCAGCCGCCTCACAGTAGAGTTGTCCTGACTGTGTAAGGTATGTTTTATCTCCAAAATAATCTACTTCGAATAATTCAGAAGTGTCTTCGCATGAAACTGGTTGAAAAATTGGTGTATCAATACGAATAAATCCTTCTTCCCTAAGGAAGCTAGTCATGCTGAAGAATATTTCATCTCGTATTTTGAGTACAGCTCTTTGTGTGGTAGAACGTAGCCAAAGGTGTCGATTATCCATGAGAAATTCAGGTCCGTGCTCTTTGTTGCTAATCGGAAATTCTGGAGAAATTTGAATAATCTTTATATCAGTCAGATCCATTTCAAATCCAAATGGTGAACGATCGTCCTTTCGGACGACACCCTTTACTTGGAGTGAGGATTCCTGTGTGAGTTCTTGAACATCATTCCAAATTTGCTCAGAAACCTTGGGTTGTTCAACAATGATTTGGATATCGCCACTTCCGTCTCTAAACTCTAAGAAGCTGATTTTTCCGGAACCACGTTTTTTATAAACCCAGCCATGAAGTGTCACTTCTTGCCCATCATATTGTGCGATATCCTTCAATAGAACTGAGTCGTCTAATTCAGAGGCAGATTTGATTCTGGGTAAGTATTGTTTATCGAGTTTTTGTAGCATTGCTATATGGTGTAAATTAAAACGAGTAGTATTTACTGTCTACTGAGCAGGAAATCGATCCACCAAAATCCCACGAAGTCGGAATGAAGGAGGAGACTTTAATCCAAGCTATAGTTCCACGCATGAAATCTGTAGAAGAGTCTGCTGAGCAGGTAGGACTCGAACCTACAACCACTCGATTAACAGTCGAGAGCTCTACCAATTGAGCTACTGCTCAGCAGACTCTTCATATATTTGTACAACAATCTAGTAGACTTTAAATACTTTACCTCTTCTACGTCCTACTTCACTAAATCATGTAGAATTTCGGTAGGTAATAGATACTTGTAATAAAAAAATCCCTTTCGGGATTTTGTTAGTTCTATCATTTTTCAACAACAAAAGCCCTTTAGAGTTGGGTTATATTCAAATTTGAATTATTATTGTTGTTGATTTGTTTTCTCATAGGAGTATTATAAAAGAAGAGGTAGGTGAATGCAAATATTTTTACTTACTATTAATATAGTATATAATCAGTTCGACTTTTGTAATGTAGGTGTGAGGATTACGTTACTAGAAGAGATTGGAGATTAGGTTGAGAAAATATCTTTGATATATAAAACAAACTTGCTTATGACAAATAAAACTATAGAAATCTCTGTAAAAGGGAGAGTTCAGGGGGTATACTTTCGAAAATCTGCTGCTAATTTTGCTTCCTCTTTGCGATTAACAGGGTATGTTGAAAATTTACCTAACGGATCAGTCCATATTGTTGGGCAAGGACCGGAAAGTCATCTTGAAGAGCTTTTAAAATGGTGTCAGAGGGGGTCATTATTTGCTCATGTAGAAGGTATGAGTTATGAATGGGTTGAATCTGATGAAATTTTCTCGAGTTTTTCTGTTAAAAGAAAAGGCTCGATATTAAAAGATCAAGCTAAGAGTTTTCTCAATCTTGGAAAAAAGCTGTCGCATGAATTTGGAGTTATAAATAAAGAAACTACAAATATCCCAGAACACGTTGTTATTATCCCTAATGGAAATAGGACCTGGTCTCGTGAGAAAGGTTTGAAATCGTGGGAAGGGTATTGGCATGTACTTAAGCATAAAGAAAAATTAATTGATGCAGCACGGGATCTCCATATAAAGCACCTTACTTTCTGGGGATTTTCTACAGAAAATTGGAAACGAAGTGAAGAAGAAATCGATCAGCTCATGAAGGTATTTCATAGCATTGTTGATAAATTTGGACCTCGGTTTATTAAGGAACAGGTAAGATTTAGACACATTGGGAGAAAGGATCGTCTTCCTGAAGATTTAGTTGAAAAGATTATTGTGCTCGAAGAAAAGACTAAAGATTATCAAGACGAATCAGTTAATATTGCATTTGATTATGGTGGTCGAGACGAGATTCTCAGAGTCGTTGATACACTTATTAAATCAGGTAAGACTGAGGTTACTGAAGAAGATTTCTCTGAGTTGCTTGATACAGCTGGACTTCCCGATCCTGACCTTATTATTCGAACGGCTGGAGAAAAACGATTGAGTGGCCTCATGCCATGGCAATCGGTGTATTCAGAATTTTATTCCACAAATGTATACTTCCCGGACTTTGGTGTAGAACACTTACGAGAGGCAATTTTGGACTTCAGTGCTCGAAAAAGAACATTTGGTGGAGATAAGAATATTCATGCAAAGCAAACATCAAATCATTCTAAGGTTATTCCTAATATTGCAGTATAGAAACTTTGTCGCAACTAATACTGTGATATACGGTGACAAGTTTATGGTATTTTGATAAACTTCTGTGTAAGTCTATTTATTACGACTACCTCTATGCCACGTGGTGTACGAATGTTAATCATAACTGTTGCCTTTATTCTTATTGGATTTCTAGGTATTTCTTTATACATGAGATACACGGATGAAAGTGATGTTGCAGATAACTCTTCCGATTCTGTAGAAGATTTTTATCTGGTACAAGTAGGTGATAATGAGACAATACTTGAGAATGGTGATAACTCCCTTTCCGAAGGTACAAAGATTCCTCGTGATATTGATGTTTCTATATTACCAGAGCTACCTATTACATCTGAGTTACTTAATGTTACAGATAGTAAGCAGACCAATATTCGAATAATCCTTCTTGATTATAATGTGATTAGGGATGCGGCTGCAGTTCGAGAGATGGTAGTTAGTGATCTTACTAAAAAAGATTGGGACAGCATAACGCAGTTAGATGATGGTCGAATTGAAGCAGTGAAAGGTGATTACGAACTTACTGTGACGGTAAATCAACTTGCTGCTTTGAAATCTCTGGTTAATATGGTGATTACTATTCGTTCTGATTAGTAAACAGTGTTTCTAGTTTGTTCTTGATTTGTGGAAATACAGTGTCAGTTAGTATGGTTTTCTCGCTTGCTGTAAATGTCCCTAGTACATAGTCTCTACCGCTCATATTGTCTTTCATTGCTTGTGTTCTATTCTCTACTCCGATTCTAAATCTTCCAAACAGTATATCATTCATATGTTGTTCAACAGAGATAATTCCGTTATGTCCCCGTGGGCCCTTTCCTACATGGTACTTCCAATTTCCTAATTCTATATCTAAATCATCATGAATAATCACAATGTTATCACTACTTATTTTGTAAAATTTCTGAAGTAGATGTACACTCTGACCCGACCTATTCATGAAAGTGGTTGGTTTTGCAAGAACTAATTTAAGATGTTCGTTAATCTTGGTGGTGGAAACTTCTGCTAAGAACTTACTATCTTCCCCAAAGGGCTCAAGTTTGAGTTCAGATTGAAGATAGTCTAAGCATAGAAAGCCAGCATTGTGGCGTGTATTTGCATAGTTCTTTCCTATGTTCCCCAATCCGATAAGTAAAAAAATCATACTAACACTATTAATATTTGGGATAAAAAAAGACCTTGTACTAGTATCATACAAGGTCTTATAAGATCTTTCACTAAGATTCCTCACTAATTTACTTCTTATTAGAAGTTGTTTTCTTTTTAGCTGCAGGCTTCTTTGTTGTTTTCTTAGTCTCAGTAGTTTTTTTCGCAGTAGATTTCGTAGTTGTTTTCTTAGCCTGTTTTACCGTGGATTTTTTCTTTTTTACTGGTTTTTCAAGATCTTCAGGAAGAAGGATATCAATACATTTTTGACCTCGTTTATAGCCAGTCATTTCTCGATATCTAACTATTCCTGTTACTTTTGCAAATATTGTGTGATCTTTTCCAATACCTGCATTCTTTCCTGGGTGGAATTTAGTTCCTAATTGTCTAACAATTATTTCACCTGCGTTTACAGTTTGTCCACCATAGCGTTTAACACCTCTGCGTTTTCCTGCTACATTAACTGTTCGTTTTGCGGATCCTTGGGATTTATGTTTAGCCACTGGTTACAATCTTAATAGGTTATATTGGTTACTTTTAGTTTTGTGAGTTGTGCTCTGTGTCCTACAGTTCGTCGGTATCTTGATTTTGCTTTGAATGTTTTTGTATGAACTTTCTTTCCCTTGAATTGTTCGAGGACTTCTACTTCAACCATTGCCTTATCGATTGTTGGTTTCCCAATCACTGTTTTTCCATCTGTATGAGTGAGAAGTACTTTATCGAATTTGATTTTCTTTCCAGGTTCTCCATCAATTTTTTTTACAACAATAATATCTCCTTTTGATACTCGTTCTTGAGAATTTTTGATATCAACGACTACAAAACCATCTGAATTCTTTGTAGTAGTTTTTTTTGCTACTGGAGCCTTTTTAGCTGTTTTTGCAGTATCTTTTGCAGTAGTTTTTTTCGAACTAGCTTTTGATGCTGTCTTTTTTTCTGCGTTTGCCATGTTTCTGAAATATGTATGTAAACAAAATGTACGCTTAAACCCTTTTTAAAACTGGACATAGCTGTATGCACAGCAAAGGACGGATAAGCTTTGTAATTATACTAGGTTTAGCGATTTTGAGCAACTTGATATTTTTAACTCGAAAGTTAACTTTTATGATAAGTGGTTCTTGGTGTTCATGAAAATGATTCATTAATCTTAAGATACTGATTGCATCGAGTGTAGCCTGGTATAATGATATCTTAAATTACTCAGTAAATTATGGAGCTACCACCATTATTGCGACATAGAAAAAGCATTATATGGACATCATTGCTATTACTTCTCTTAATTGGTTGTAGTCCAAAGTCTAAGCCTGACGGTTCAGATGCAACACCAGACCCAGTTATTTCACCACTGCAGACTGCTGTGGCGAATGGAGCGGATCTAGGACCGCCATTATTTACTCCTAATCAAGGAGATACTCCTTTGGGGTATCTGCCCGATGAATTTTCTCCTGATGACCCAGTTGAAGTTGCTGCTAACATAGCAAATCATAGGCTTATGCTTATTGAGCCAAGTGCACTTGAATCAAATTATAATAAATTTGATCCCATGTTCTTGGAAATTATAAGAGGAGCTGCATTGACTTTTATGTTTGATCAAAGTGATGCTATTTCAGTTTCAGCAAGTGAAATAAGAGGAGGACCAATATATGAAATAGTAACTGGAGACACTGATGATTCTTCTGATTTACCTGTTTTGACCTGGCAACGAAAGGTACTTTCAAATCAGGAGGTTACGAATATTCCCCAAATTGTGGAAGAAGTTCAGATAACATATGGAACGAATTGGGATTTTGATCTGGAAATTGATGAATGGGAAATTTTACCTGGATTCTCAGAAAATTCAGATATATTGCATGTTACCATTGAAACATTCTCAGATGATTCAGACTCCCCAACTGCACAACTAATAGCAGATTCTTTAGCTCAAATGTCTCAACATATTTTTGATGATAATCAAACTAGTGCTGTTTCTGTGGTTATTGAAATAAGAGGGATGGAAGGGAATAATCAAAGTGTAATGATAGAGGCATTTGAAAGATTGGCTAGAGCAAAATTTTACTATTCTGGAACGTTGTTGGAAGGAGATTTATATGAGGAATATGCATTAGCAGCATTTCAAATTGAAAATCCTAATAGATAATTAGCCCAATCGTACTACATCTTCTGTTTCAATTTCGTATTTACGGATATTTTGTACAAGTCCTAATGCAATTAATGTTACAAGAATAGAGCTTCCTCCATAACTTACCAAAGGAAGTGGGATTCCAGTTACGGGCATTATTCCTAAGTTCATCCCTACATTAATTATAATATGTGTTAATAACATGCTGCCAACACCGTAGCAGATATATTTCCCATAGCTATCGGAAGTTTGCAAGCCAAGCAAATAAACACGATATGGGAGTAATAGTAGGACTATAAGAAGTGCTATGCTTCCTGTAAAGCCAAATTGTTCAGCAAATGCTGCAAAAATAAAATCAGTGTGGGCGAACGGAAGAATGTGATGATTACTCTGTGTTCCTTGAAGGAATCCCTTTCCAAATACCCTCCCAGATCCAATTGCTATTTGAGATTGTCGAACTTGCCACCCTGCTCCTTGGGGGTCACTCATGGGATTGAGGAATGTCTCTATACGAGTTTTCTGGTATGGTGCAAGTACTTCGTTCCAGGTATAGTTTGCGATTGGAATACTAACAAAACCAATTAAAAGAGCTAGTAATAATAGTACAATCCTCGGGCGTAGAGTTTTTCCGATTAGAAAAGTACCTAATAAAGTCACAGTTACACCAGTGATTTTTAAAATGAGAGAACTATTTAGATCTAGTAATAGGAATGTAGCTATACCAATAGTAAGTAATAATCCGAATGCAAACAGCTCCTTTTTATTGGGATAGAAAAGCAAAGATAGTGAGGCCCAGATGATAAGAGAAATAAGTGTATTTCCCAAGGAGGGCTGTATAAATATTAGAGCTAGAAATGGACTGATTACTACTATACTAATAAAGATTTTTATGATTCCATCAGAAGTGTTAAATAACTGTGGCGAAAGTTTATGAGATTTTTGAGGTTGGGATGTCTGAGTAGATGTCCAAGGACCAAGTGTATTTTCTGTGTGAGCTATTTCAATTTTCTTCCAGTTTTCTTTACATCCAAGAACAAAGATGGCACTCGAAAAAAGGATTATTCCTATCTTTGCATATTCAGCGGGCTGAATATTTACTGGCCCAATACTAATCCATCTATTTGTGCTTGCTATTTCTGGAGTGAACCACTTCACATAAACAAGGAGGCACAATAGGGTTATGTATAGAGGGATAAGGACTTTATGTTCCTTAAGCCAGTGAAAATCAAAGAATGACATAGAGAGATATACAATTATGCCTAGTACTAGCAATAGTAATTGTTTCGAAAATAAGCCTTGTCCTTGTAATACGTTAGTTGCAGTGTATGTAGTGCTATAGATTGTAGCAGTACCTATAATGAGCAATACAATCGTAAGAATCGTTATTATCCAGTCATGGTTTTTGAAGAGGGATTTTGTGAACATAGTATTTAAATAAGTAATGCCATAAGTCGCGGCTTATTTCTGTGTTTAGTATAATCAACTATGAATAAGTCAAAAAGAAAAAAACGAGCGAGCGATATTATAGTACAGTTACGAAAACGGTATCCATCGGTCTCCCCTCCTCTCAATCATTCATCTGCTTTTGAATTATTGATTGCAGTGATTTTATCTGCTCAATGTACTGACGCTCGTGTAAATCTTGTTACTCCAGAGCTTTTTAACTATTATAATACACCTGAAAAACTTGCATATGCAGATTTGAATCATGTTAAGGAATTAATCAGAAGTACTGGATTTTATAATAATAAATCAAAAAATATTGTGGGGGCGGCTAGGAAAATAGTGGAAGAATTTGATGGTAAAGTTCCGGATACTATGGGGGATCTATTGACGTTACCAGGTGTTGCTCGTAAAACTGCAAATGTGGTGCTCGGCCAATGGTTTGGTACTCAAGAAGGGATAGCAGTTGATACGCATATTATTCGTTTATCACAGCTACTTGGGTTGACTAACCATAGTGATCCTAAAAAAATCGAACAAGATCTGATAGAATTAGTACCGCAAGAAGATTGGACCTACTTTAGTCTTGCATTAATTATGTATGGTAGAGAATTTTGTCCTTCAAAGAAACATGACTATACACAGTGCTTTTTGGGTGGTCATGAATAATTTTTAATTTATGAAAGTGATAGAAAACTTATGATCAAAGATCTTAGTTTCGACCTGTTTGATGTAGTTAATAAAGTAACAACAGATAAGTTTGGAAGAGTATCTGCGTTTCTTGCTATTAACAAGCCTATTGGTATTACATCTCATGATATTGTTGATAAGGTTCGAAAAAAATTAGGAACAAAAAAAGTGGGGCACGCGGGTGCACTTGATCCGTTTGCTTCGGGGGTAGTTCTCACTTTAGTAGGGAAAAGATATACGCGATTGGCAGAAGATCTTATTAAATTGGATAAGCGGTATAGAGCTGATGTACTTTTTGGGGTAACTACAGATACGCTTGATGTAGAGGGATATGTTACGCAGGTTTCTGATACATCTGTATTTGATTTTGATCGAGTTCCAAAGGTCCTAAAGTCATTTGAGGGAACGTATGAGCAATTTGTTCCAGTATTCAGTTCGGTAAAGGTACAGGGGAATAAACTTCGAGTATTGGCACGAAAATCATCACACTTTGAATTTTTCGCTCAGGAGGGTGAAAAGTGGGTACGCTTTTTCATGGGGAATCAAGAGGATGGATCAGCCAAAATAGTAGAATTGCCATTACCGCACAAACCAGTCAAAATCTCTGATGTTTCATGTAGTGATAAGGCTACAGTTTCTTTTGATTCTTTAACAGGAGTGTTTACCAAAACAGAAACGGAAATTCCTAATACAAACGCATTGCCTCGAGCAACTGTAGAATTTGACTGTTCTAAGGGAACGTATGTTAGACAATTCGCTTATGATCTTGCCCAGGAATTAGATCAGGTAGGGATGTTAATTGGGTTAGAACGGACTCGAGTTGGTGCAATTGGTATTGATCAATGTATTGACATTGAAAGTCTGTAAGGATATTTTCTATTACTTTGCCCACAAGATCATCTTAAGATCCTTTGCGAAGTTATATAGGAATAGTTTTCCTGCAGGCAATTCCCAAATCCCCATAACACTTGCAAACATTAACCCAACGTGAAGACTAAACTGAGTTTTTTCTGTGGTATTTCTAGCATCAGTATCTTCCAATTTTTTATCATCTGGGATTTTGACATACGCGAATGTCTGCTTAACTTGAGGATGGTCTTCTAAGATTTTAGGGGTTTGATTTGTTGGGGTTTTCACATTCTCCTCTTCGATTGTATCCAAGGGGGTAGTGATAGTTTTATCTATAGTAGATGATTCTATCGATTCATTATTATTAATCTCTAATACCTCTATATCAGATTGGTATCTTGGTAATATTCGGTACCCTTCTCCAGTTGTTGCACTTGTTTTATATTGAGAAAGTATTCCTTTTATACGTACAGTACTTCCTTTAGGTTTTTCAGGCATAGAAATACTAGTTCCACTTTGGATAGAAATTTTCATCTGTAATCCATGGTCTGTCGTAATAATAAATGATGACCCTGTATATTCTGTTATAACTCCTTGAGAATGGATAAATGAACCTTCGTAAGGTTCTAAATCTTCGCCATATAGTTCTTTGGATAGTACTGGATTCGTGTGAGTAAGTATTTTTATATCAGTAGTATCAGAGACGTATAAATATTTTTCGTTTACACTTTCTCGTAACTCTCCTAGCAACTCTAGTTTTTCACCTACTTCCGCATTAAATGAAATGGAAGACATAAGTTTTGCTTTAATACCAGCAGTTTCATCTTGAATATAAAAAATGTCCTTTCCGAGTAAATTAGGTTCAACAAGTACTACACCTGAAATTTTCAAATATGTTCCTATATCATATTCCTTTGCATCTTTTATGTTCGAACTGGTGATAGCCTCATTGTTTTCATCTTCATTTTGGTCTTGATCTTGATCACTATCGTCATCTTTAGGAGCAGATATAATATTTTCTGTGCCTTTGGTCTGGATGGTTGTAAATGAATAGAGTTCAGTATCGAATGAATATGAAATATCATCATCAATCTCTGGATATTCAACTGAAGTAATAATATTGCCGGAAGGGTCAGTAAGCAGTATTTGATCACCTCCATTATTAAGAGTAATGGGTAAAGTTGTATCTTCCAGAACCAGAAAAGAGTATGGTTCTACGATAGTAGAAGTGAGATTTTTTTCACTACTATTTTTATCTCTAATAGTCCAGTTCTCAGTATTAATTGGCTCCTCACCATAATTATAGAGCTCAAGCCATTCTGAGCCATTTGATGGGTTTGCAAATATTTCATTTATACGTAAGGTCGTGGATCCAGAGATGGTTGGAGGTGGATCCTCTGATTCTTCGGTACGTTTACTATTTATGATAGTTATTTCGGGATGAATATAGATGATCCCATCGTTATATGTTAATTCTAATTGTGCATTATGGGTATCCGGAGCATTTGAGTTGAAAGTTATTTCCTCTGTTAAAAAATCTAAAATGGAGTCAATTTCCCATTTACTATTTTCAATAGTGAATAACTCATTTGGATAGTCAAATTTAAGAGAGATTGTGTCATTCTCAATGAGATTGAGATTATAAGTCCACTTGTTATCGTTTAGAGCTTGAATAGAGATACATTCTTCTATAGGAAAGATGGTATCAGAGTAGTCGCTTATAGTTTCATGATCTAGAAAAGAACCTGTTCCAGAAATACTCTGAGCGACAGTACTACATTTATATGTGGGACGGACAAGTACTTTACCTTCTTCCGAATCGTTATAGGAAAACGTATCGTACGTAGTACCATATACATCGGCTAAAACTACACTATCTCCTGAGTTGGAAAATGATGTTGAACTTACTACCCCACGAACATAATTACCGGGATATTGTGATTTACTGTCGAAGTTATCGTCATGAACAATTGCAAATTTACCTGGTTCAAGAATGAGTTCATCGTCGGCATTAAATGTCGTAATGGCTTTTCCATCTAGCAAATAATCAGACAGATCTGCTGCAGTCCCTGAGGGGTTGTAGATTTCTAGATACTCACCCTCAGAGTCTGCACCTATAGGATTTGGTAGTAGTTCTGTGATCACTAAATAGCCAAATGCCGATTGTGTGCCATTGAAAAAGAATACAAGTGGCAATATGTACCGAAGTAGACTTGTTATAGAACTAGCCTTAGCTTTATACATGTTCTTTATCTTCTTTTTTATCCCCTATTCTCCGTCATCTGATTCAGCTACGACTTCTTTAAGTTTTTTTATTACTCCAAAGGTCATTTTTCTTACCGTGTTTGCTTGCTCGGTAAGTTCACCAAATGTTTTTTTAGTTACACACGTCAAATCACGTGCAAGAAGCAGTGCGTTATCGAAAGCAGTTAAAGAGTCTTGAACTGAATAGTAGTACGTTATTTTTTGTTCAAATGAACGCTTGTGAAATCCACGAGCAGTATTTGTAGTTACAAGTAATACTGTTCTGCGTAATGCGGATATTAAGTCATCGTTTTTATTATCCAATTGCAAATTAGAGTAAACAGATACTGCTAATTTTTGTGCTTCTTGCCAGGTTTTCATATCCTGGAACGTATCATATGTAATCTTGGTAGATTTAGATTTATTAGCCATAAGTACAACGCATAATAGATAAACTAGTGGCTTCGCTTAGCTTGATACAGTTATATCAGGATCGATAAGGGGGATGCATTGTATACCGGCGCAAAATAGTAATATATACGGATTTGTTTCGGTGTTTAATGAAGGTGCAAGGGAAGTACTAGATAGGATTTTTCAGAGAATGAATTTCTAGAATTGGAAAGATAATGTTACATTTCCAAATAGTATTTTTACTGACAGCTACGAGGGGAACTTGCAGGCTCTGCTGTGCATCGTAAATGGTAATAACTGGTTGCAAGACCACTTGCACATTTGTCTACTTCACAAACTTTTGCCACAATTGCTCCACCAGCATTACAAACTTTTGCCCAACTGGGGCAAGGTTCAAAGAAAAAATAGGTATATCCACCATGTGCTGCAACTATATTTGCACCACCACCAGTCGAAATATCAATAGCGTTATGTGTTGGCCGAGACTGTGTTCTAAATCCACTTGTGAGTACACCTCCCCCCATCGGTTTACCAATTCTTCCGCTTCCCCCACAACTGCCATATGAGCCTCCTGGGAGGTAATTACATGGGTTTTTGATTACTCCACTTTCGGATACTCCAAAATGAAGGTGAGCTCCATATGCATATCCGGTATCTCCTTCTACTCCTAAGAATGCACCTTGATCTACTGGTACACCACTTACAATCTCATTTCTTGCAAGCAATGCGGATTGAATACTATCTTGTTTTGCGAGTAGATCTTTTTCTTTGCTTGAAAGTACTTGTATTAGTTCATCGTAGCCGGATAGACGGTTTTGTGCATCTAGCTTTCGAGCCTCAAATGCTGCTTGTTCATTTCTTGCTGTTGTTCTTTGAATATCTATGGCTATTTTTTCATCTTCGACCTGTTCCCTACTTCTATCAAGCGTAATTTTATCTTCTTCCAATTTTGTTTGGTCCTTTTCGAGTTGAGTTCTTGTATCATCGAGTAATTCTAATTTTACATTAGTATCTTCCTGTAGGGCTTGCCTGTAGGTATCAACTTTTACAAATTCAGATGGGCTATCACTTGCAAAAAATTTAGAGGAGGAAGAACTGTTTTGCTTCTGGGCAAGATACATACCTAAGAGTCGTTCATCTGTTTCTTCTTCAAGTGCTTCAATTTGGTCTTGATTATCTTCAATACGTTCTATAAGTTCTTCAATTTCTTTTTGGAGTAATTCAATTTCCAATTCTAATTGGTTAATCTCTAACTCTTTTTGTTGAATAGTTAATGAGAGTTCTTCGACGGTTGTTTGAAGATTGAAAATTTGTTTTTGAAATTCAGTGAGATTATTCTGGTCAGCTATTTTGTTAGCTTTAAGATTTTCTTTCTCTTTTTGAATATTAGAAATTTCACTTTTTACTTTGTTCAATTCATCTTCCAAATTCCCTCCAATAGAATTTTGTGTAGTTATACTTGGCGATTGAGCATGAGTTAGTATGGGAGGAATAACTTGTGAGATAACAAATGCACAAATTACTAATATAACGAGAGGAATTGCTGTGCTTAATTGTTCAGATTTCATAAACGCATTAGAATATAACGGCAGTTAAATATCCGTTTTCATAATAGCATATATTCGAAAAATTCTAGCGGATGTATCGGCGAATAGCTATGAAACTATTGATCATACCTATTGCTCCTCCGGCGAGTATAAGAGCTACCAAAGCCATTGCTAGTATTTCCATTGATAGATCTGGCCACGGAAGTGTCCCGAAAAAACGATTGAGGAAAATAAGGAGATCAGATTCAGAATAATAGTATAAGATTGCGTAGTAACTTCCAACAAGAATTCCATTTGAAAGTAACGCTCCAAGCATACCGTAAATTGTACTTTCTAAAATGAAAGGTAGGCGAATATACCAGAGGCTTCCACCAACAAGTTGCATAATTCCAATCTCTTCAGATCGATAGTAAATTTTGAATTCAACCGTAAGTAGTGTGAATAGAAGTATCACGAGTGATAATAATGCAAGAATAACAATCCCAATTATTCTTGCAATGGTAACAAGGTCTTTAATGTTTTCGATTACAGTTTGGCTATATCCTATGTCGAGAATATCTGCATTTGTTGAAGCTTCACTTTCAACTATATCAATAATATTTTGTGCATCATCTATCCTTTTCAAGCGTATCCCTAAACTTGCAGGAAGTACGTCTTCCCTAATTGCCTCTGCAGTAATTGGATTTGCTTTCTGATTGTACTTTTGAAATTCTTCGAGTGCTGCTTCTTCAGATGTGTAGATTATAGATTCTATATTATCCAGTGATTCCCACTCCTCTTTTTTCTCTTCAATTTTCAATTCTGGAACGCCTGGTTTGTAGAATACATAGATGTGTGGATCACTTTCGATCGAGACAAGAACTTGCTCCATAACAAAACCAAGTGCAAAGAATACCGTAAGTATTAGAAAAGAAAGTGTCATAACCGCTATAGATGCCCATGTAAGCCATCCACTTCTTCGTATTTGTTTGAATGTAGTTTTTAATGCCCTGAGTAAAGTTTGCATAAATTGCGTGTTTTAGAATTTATGATGTTATATCTTGTATTGCTTCATTTAGTTCAAGAATCTGGTCGCCACTAATTCCATCAATCATTTTAATAGTTTCTGGACCTGCATCAAGTACATCTTGCATATTCTTGTAGTTATTCTTTGTGAGAAGTGCGATTGTCCCAGGTTTGAGCCCTGTGCTCTCAAAATCATTAGGGTCTTTTGATTCTTCTGAATCTTTCTTCTTTGATGATTCCTCTTTTTTCTCTTCTATTGATTTCTTTTTAGTACTTTTTTTCTTTTTACTTGAAAGTCCTATTTTTAATTTCGGTTTAGAAGATTCTTTTTTGGGTGGTGTTGTATCAGTTTGTTTATCCTGCTTAGAACTCTTCTCATTCTTTAGTGAAGATTTTTCTGTTGGTGCTTCGTCTTTGGTTTCAGGTTCTATTTGTTTTTCCTCTTGTTTTTTGTCTTCTATTGTTGAATCATCCTGAAGTAATTTCTCAGCAAAATCATCACTAGACTGTTTAGATTTATTATGAGAATCATGGATAAGCCTTCCTTGTTCTAATTTAAGAATTCTCTTTTCCAGTTTATCTATAATGTCTTGGCTATGTGTTGCCATAATAACTGTTGTTCCCCAGTTATTAATGTTTTTAAGTGCTTCGATAATATCCCATGTAGCTTCCTCGTCCAGGTTTCCTGTTGGTTCATCTGCAATGAGGATCTTAGGATCATTCGCAATTGCACGTGCTATTGCCACCTTTTGTTTTTGTCCTCCTGAGAGTTCGTAAGGGAATGATTTTAATTTATCTTCGAGCCCAACAATTTCAAGTACGTACGGAACTATATTCTTTATATCTTTATCGCTTTTTCCACTTGCTTCAAGTGCAAATGCAACATTTTCAAAAACATTTTTATCATCGAGGAGTCTAAAATCTTGAAAAACAATTCCAATTTTTCGTCTTAACTTTGCGACGTTCCAGCGTCTCATTCGAGTTATTTCACTACCATCTACATGAATCTCACCTTTAGTTGGTCGGATTTCTCGGATGAGCATTTTGATTAACGTGGTTTTACCAGATCCAGAATGTCCAGTGAGCATAACAAATTCACCTTCATCTATCTGGAGGGAAACATCATCGAGCGCAACCATATCTTTGTAATACTTTGATATTTTGTCGTATTGGATCATTGTAACGTAGTTCTTAGTCGTAGACTAAAAATAAAATGTAGTTCTTATTCAGTTATTACTATACCAAAAATTATAACGTGCTGGACAGAAGTCTATGGTTCTTTTCATAAATTCCAAAATTTCATATAGTGGAAGTGACATTAACGTATTTTTTATCATTTTTTTATGAATATTCGCAAAATTGCTTTTGGGGTTTTAGGATCATTAGTCTTTGCTCTATTGTTATTCTTTGTGATTTCGTACTTCACTGGACGGTCTGTTTCTGTTTCTAATGTAAAACTAACAAACGTAACATCCAATGGAGCTACAGTGGTATGGACTACTGATAAACCAGTAAAGGGGTCTGTAGTAGTAAATGATCAAGAATACTATGATGATAGGAATATAGAAGAAACTGATGTAGGGGAATATCGCTATATGTTGGAAAAAGCTGTAGATCGTTATACTCATTCAGTTACGATTAGAAATCTCTCACCAGAAGCTTCGTATGATTTTTCTATAAAGGTTAATGGAGTTGAGAAAGGGGTTAATGGTAGTACGTTCTCTACTCTTCCTGTAGTTGAAGCAATTAGCTCCCCAGAGCCAGTATATGGTCAAATTTTTATGGACGATGGGTCGAGAGTTAATGATGGTGTTGTTGTATTTCAAAAATCGGGAATTAATGGAGAGGTATCTCAGTATAGGTCTTCAGTCGTGGCAGATGGAACGTATTCACTTGATATTCAGAATCTATACAATGTAGAGAGAACGGAATTGTTCTCAGAAATGGCGAGTGATATTGAAATCTTTGACTATTTTGTGAGGGGAGAAAAAGGAATTCTTGAAGCAAGTCAAACGGTAGGGGTAGATGGAGACCAGCCTGTAGCTGATATGTATGTAGATTCTGTAGTTATGACAGCAATGGATAGTTCAATACAATCATCAGTAAATGCACAAGGGTTTAGTGATATTTTAATGGAGGATGGTACTAATCCAGAGGACTTTGAAGTAGAAGAACCAATTGTGAGTCCTAAAATTCCGTATGAAGAACCTGATACTACAACTAAAAAAGATGATTCTAAACCAGTCACAGATAATAAAGAGACTTTACCTAGTGAATCTACTGATAGTAAAAAGGACCAAGCTGTTGCAACGGTAGATGAGGGAGATAAAAATACGGGAGTTACGAAAAAAACAGGAGAGGAGGAAGGTGGTACAACAAAAAAGGCAACTGTAGTACAGGAAGAGGATAAAGATGATGAGTTGACTGGTAAGCAAGTAGCTCAAGATGAAGCATGTGCACATGGGTCTAGTGGTCTTTGCTGTGTTAATGAAGCATATTCTCCAATAGATGATCCAAATACAATTTCTGTTGAAACTATACAAAGTTTTTGTGCAGCTAGCTGTAGTTTTGCTCAAGCAGGTCAGGATGCTTTAGACCACATAAATAGTATTTGTGAGTCTGTAACAGGTTGTATTGAAGGTACTGGTGAAGGAACAGGTCTTTGCTGTATGACTAATAGTAATACAGCGAAGGACCCAATAGGCTTTTGTAATGGTGGATGTCAGAGTAAAGTACCTTCTGTCTTACAAACTCCTGCACAAGAAATTTGTAATCGCCTAACTTTTATTGATAACTCTGGGGCATGTATATTAAGTCAACATACAGGAAAACCAGTTGCAGATAATGATGGTGATGGTCTCTTTGAATCTGATAATACATCTAATTTCTGTAATTCATGTAATAATTTTGATGAAATTGATAATCTTGCTCAATTAAAAGAGGAATTTTGTTCAAAAAAAGATTCAAGTATCAGCAAAGATACATCAACCTCTAAACTCCCTTCTGGCGATACTTCGGGGGTTGCGGTGAAGAAAGGGGCGGATGTTGGTTTTGGTCTTTCTAATTTACCATCTTTAAATATTAGTTCCCTAGATAATGGCGCATGTGCCAGCTCTAGTTCAAATGCATCATTGATTTCAGTTGTTAGTGGAGTATCCTCTGGACAGTACCCCTCAGGAGTACCAACCGGTGTTCTTGATCAAGTTTGTACTCATAATACAGCTAAAAATTGTTTTCCTATTCCGACAGGGAGAGATACCTATCCTGACCATACTGAGTTTTATATCTGCGGAGAATTTGTAGATGTGATTGATGTACCAGGAGGAAAAGATCTGAATGTTGCTAAGTTACTAGAGGATATAGAAGAGTCGGATGGTGACAATTTCTATATTGACTACGGCTCAAATAACACCTGTGCAACTGGTGAACGTGAACATATACTTACCGTTAGTGCAACTCCTTATGCCAATAGGGACTATAGTGGTATTGTGGCTCAAATTGAAGCATTTAAAGAGCAAATTTGTCCTTCTGGAGGCACATCAGAATGTTATGAGAATGGAATATGGGATGTTGGGCAAATTCCTGTAGACAATTTCAATGTAACTCCTCTTGTAGATATAAATGTGAGAATCTGCGAGATTGGTAGTGATGGTATTATTGAAGACTCAAGTGATGAACAAACGCTATCCCCTGCAGAAGTGGCACAAAATCTTTGTGGGGATCCTCGTGATTTAGCGTATTCTGAAATTTATGCAACTAGTGTATCTACTACATTGACTGTTGAACAGTATCGGTCTATGGTCTTTGAACGAGAGGTAAATGGCTGTGGGACTTCTTCTGGGGTAGGTTCAATACCTGGATGTCATGTTTATTATCAGCAACTTAATACTACAGACATGGGTAAGTCGTGGGTTATTGCTATCTGTCAGGAGAGTACTAGTGGGGGCTCAATATTGAATCAAAGCCTCGTTTCTCAAGCAAAAGCCCAATCGTCTGTGGATACGATTGACCCTGGAAAATATGAATTAGTTGGGGATGAGATTACGACGAAGTCGATTACTGTAACTGAAGCCGGACCTGTCCGATACTTTATTGATGAAAATGGTGATGGAATTAAACAAGATAATGAATTTTATTTAGAAGGAGTGCAAGACATCTCATTTGAAATTAATAAACAAGCAGATGCAATTGGTTATAGATTGAATACTGGATGGAATCTTATACATGTTCCGCTTGTAATGAAGGGTGAGAATACATCTCAAATAGAAAAGGCATCTGAGCTATTAGTCGAGCTCAATAACCAAGGTGCAGAAGCTACTCATGTAACTGGATATAGAAATGGTCAATTCATTGTCTACTCTACTCGGGAAGATAATACAGGGAATGACTTAACATTTGGAGATGATTTCAATGTGTTGCCTGGAGAGGGGTACTTTATTAGAAGTTATAGTCAATCAGCTATCTCTTTAACAGGAAACAGTGTTTCTGGTGCATTAGAGGTCCCAATTCTAAATGGATGGAATCTGGTAGGTATATATAATGAAAACACAGAGAGCTATGGAGGATTTGAAGTTATGAATCAAATGAATACACAACAATTGTCAGTGAGTACACTTTCGAAATGGGAAAATGGTATTTATACGAATCTGGTTTCGAATAATTCAGTACAGTACGGATCTGATTATCGTGTTTTTCCGAATGCAGCTTACTGGGTACGATCTGAGGCGAATGTAGCAGGAGTATTTAAACCCGAGTAATTATGAGCGTAGGGAACAAAAAATTTTTGTTCTCTACGCGTTTTTCATTTACAATTTCACTCCTGACTCTATAAATTCATCTATATAGCCATCAAGAACGTTGTCTGTTTGGTCAGTTTCTACTCCTGTTCGAAGATCTTTTACCAGACGGTATGGACTAAGAACGTAGTTTCTAATCTGGTTTCCCCAACCCGCAATTTTGTGTTCCCCTTTCGCTTTTGACTTTTCTTCTTCGAGCTTTTCTTGTTCAATTTGGAATAGTTTAGATCGCAATATTTTCATAGCTGCTTCTCTGTTTTGTAATTGGCTCCTTCCAGATGAATTTGCAACAAGGATCCCAGTTGGTTTGTGAAGTAATCGTACTGCTGTTGCTACTTTGTTTACATTTTGACCTCCTGCCCCACCCGACCGTACTGCACTAAACTCAATATCCTCTTCTTTTAAATTTACTTCAACATCATCTTCTATAAGAGGCGCTACTTCAACTCCAGCAAATGAGGTTTGGCGAAGTCCTTGTGAATTAAAAGGAGAATTTCTTACCAATCTATGTGTTCCATGTTCATGTTTTAAGTAGCCATAGGCGTAATCCCCATATACCTCTAACGATACGTTATTAATTCCTGCTTCATTTCCTTTTATTTCTTCGGTAATAACGTACTTCCATCCTTGTGAATCAAAATACCGCATATACATCCTCAGAAGCATTTGAACCCAATCGCAAGCCTCTGTACCTCCCTGTCCTGCGTGGATCGAGAATATAGCATCGTACGTATCATATTTCCCACCTAAGTATGTTTTCATTTCGAGTTGGCGAAGGCTTTTATGAGTCTTTTTAATCATTTCTTCAACCTCATTTGTATCACTTTCTTTCTCATCAATTCCATGATCTTCTTCTTCGATTAGTTCTAGCATAGTTTCGATATCTTCAATGGAACCTTCTATGTTTTCAATAGTCTCAACTTTAGATTTGAGTGATTGAAGCTCTTTCATGATTTTCTTTGCACTTTGGCTATCATCCCAGAAATCGGGTTTGAATGTTTTAGGTTCGAGTTCAGAGATTTTTTGTTTCAATCCTTCTGGGTCAGTTTTCTCTTTTAATTCACCCAGGATAATATTCATAGCATCTATTTCTTGTTGGATTTCGTCTTTTTGCATGTGTTAGTTGATAGTTTATAGATACTAGTTAGCCTGTCCTTATACACTTTACACGTAAAGTCTTTGGATGTTTATAGGCATTGAGCAATCAGCCATCCGCTGCAAGCTCTCGATGTAGATAAATTTGAGTACTGAGAAGTTTCTAGATTCTATTATATCATTGGGATTTTTGTAGTGCACTAGGTTCAAGGTTTAGAGCATAGAGTAGTTAGTCATTTGTTAGATTAATTTTTTCAAATTCTGTATTCACTACTTTTTGAAAAAGTAGTACAAAAACCCTATCAGAATTACCAATAGATACATCTAAAAACTTGTTTAGATATATTTACTATTCTTCATTCTGTTTCGAATGGCAAGCATCAGAGAGTCCAAAGCCCATAAATTGCGTGCATGAAATACTTATTTCTGGTAAAATTACCCGCTATCGTGATTGTAAATGGTTGATTTTCTGTAGTGTCGCTGCAGAGATTCGAAATTTATATATTCATTTTGTTCAATTATATATTCAAATGGCAAATACAAGTTCTGCAAAGAAAGCTATCCGTTCTTCAGCGAAAAAGAATGTACGAAATTCAATCATTCGGAAAAAGTTTCGTGTAGCTCGAAAAGAAGTAAGAGATGCAGTTGCAGCTGGCAACAAAAAAGAAGCTGAAAAAAAGATGCCAGCAGCGTTTAAACATATCGATAAAGCAGCAAAGAAGAATATTCTTCATAAAAATACTGCAGCTCGATATAAATCTCGACTCGCTCAGGCGGTAAAAAACCTTTCTGAGAAATAGAGATAATCAGATCATTGAGAAGCCTCCCGAATAGGGAGGCTTTTTTATTGGGTATAAATAAGTTGCGTCTCTGTCTAATCCTTCATACAATGAAGTAGTAATTATTTACCTATACGAGAATGTCACCCTCGCTGGTTAAGCTAGTTGATGCTTCTATTCTGCCCGCAGCGATATTGATTGTAGCTAAGGCTATTGGTTTATACTTAGTGATTTCTTTCTTAGGATTGGAATGGCAGATAGAGTACGCAAATAACAGTATATTTAGTGTTTACCCTGTGGTATTTAAGCGGGATGTTGGAGTATTATCTACGTACTCTGATCTGTTTGTCATTCTTGTTATGTTGGCTGGGTACGGGATAGTTACATTCCGTGCTACACACTTGCATAATTCCCACATTGATCCGAAGCTCGTAGTAACATTAGCAAAATTAAATTTCCTTGGGCTTGTTAAGGATTCTTACAAAATTTATCATACTGCTGCTGTATGGATTTTGTTCTCGTTGGTTGCAATTATTTTCACAAGTTACAATGTTATTGTTGGTACAACAGCTGGATGGGTTATTATTATTGGATTACTCATCTTTGCTGGGATTACTGTAGCACTTATACGTGATATTGAAGATGAGATAGCACGGGCTAAGAAGAAACTTATATTATAGTTACTCCAAGTCTGCAAATATATCTCTGATTTTCTTAAGAACTTTTGTTTTGTATGTATTTTTCTAGTCCTTCAATCATTCTCGCTACATAGATATCAAGAATTCTTTTCCCGATATCCTTGTTTGTTAACCATTTACGGTGATTATCTGCTATCCCATTTGGAGACTTTTCTCTTAAATTATCTGTTTCAAATGGATTATTAACTTTTGTCTTTGGGTAGTCACTTGAGGGTATTTCAACCAACTGTTCTTTAATAACAAGCATATTTGATATTTCAGAGTTTCCAGCATGATCGTCTAACTGACCTTGCAGAATCTTTTCACTTATATATTCGTCATCTTTGGTATTTGAGATTTTTAGATGAATAATATTTATCCCACTAAATGTATTTTCATTTATAAATTTCTTAATATAAGGATCATTTGCATGGAAAGAAGTAATGAAAATATTTCTGGCTTTATCTTTAAGTGAATTACAAACATCTTTTAACACAGCAGTTAATGTTTCTTCTGATAGATAGAGTGTCCCGTAAAACCCCCTATGTTCCTGTGACCTTGATAATTCTAAAGTAGGTAGAATTATTAATTCAGGAAACTCATCTGCAATTTTAGTAACTAAATAATCTGTGATGTATGTATCTGTTCCAAAGGGAAGAAATGGGCCATGTTGTTCGGTTGCTCCTATTGGAAAAAGAAAATCATATTTTTGATTCTCTTGAAAAT
Source organism: Candidatus Dojkabacteria bacterium (assembly GCA_020429465.1). GTDB lineage: Bacteria > Patescibacteriota > Dojkabacteria > B142 > WJKM01 > JAGQLH01. The sequence continues at coordinate 28,825 of JAGQLH010000001.1, forward strand.
CCGATATTTTTAGTTCTTTTAGTCTCATAAAAAAAGGCGTTATAAAGTTACTTTGTATCAAGATCTGCAAGTATATCTCTGATTTTCGCAGCTCTTTCGAATTCCATCATATCTGCGTACATATGCATTTGAATCTTCAGCTCGTTTTTATAGACTGATTTTTCTTTCTTTGACATACTTGGATACAATTCATATTTCTTCAGCAGATCTATTTCTTTCTTTGATGTTTGTTCATCCTCATCATCTTTTTTCTTTTCTAACTGGGATTTAATTTCTTTTATGATAGTTTCCGGAACAATTCCGTGCTTTTCATTATGTTTTCTTTGTTTTTCACGACGCTCAAGTGTTGTATCAATTGCTACTTGCATACTTCTTGTAACCTTATCTGCATACATAATGACTCGACCGTCCTGATGTCGTGCTGCCCTACCAATTGTTTGAATGAGACTTGTTTCTGACCTAAGGAACCCTTCTTTATCTGCATCTATAATTACTACCAAGGATACTTCAGGAAGATCTAGTCCTTCCCGTAGTAAATTTATACCTACCAATACATCGTATACTCCAAGACGTAGATCTCGTAGAATTTCTACACGTTCTATGGTATCTATATCCGAGTGTAGATATGCAGTCTTTATACCTTTTTCAAGTAAGAATTTACTAAGATCTTCTGCCATTCGTTTCGTAAGTGTTGTTACGAGTGTACGTTCATTTTTTTCTAATTGAGAAGAAATTTCTTCAAGAAGATTGTCGATTTGATTGACTGCAGAATCTTTTGATGTATACCCCATTTCTGTATACCCACACCGTTGTAATTCAGATTTAAGTTGTTCAAGATATTTTGGCTCTGACGGTCGAATATCTATGTTCGGATCAAGAAGTCCAGTAGGGCGAATAATTTGCTCTACAATCCCATTGTAGTCCGATTCTTTGGTTGCATTCTTTGTTTCCTCAAGTTCATAATCTGCTGGAGTTGCACTTATATAAATGGCTTGATTGATTCTGTTATAAAATTCTTCAAATTTTAATGGTCTATTGTCAAACGCCGATTTCATCCTAAATCCATGCTCTACCAGATTTTGTTTCCTACTTAAGTCTCCTCTGTACATACCACGAACCTGGGGAGCTGTAATGTGTGACTCATCTACCATAAGGAGCCAATTATCTGGGAAATAGTCTAGGAGTGTGGAAGGTGCTGTTCCAGGTTTTCTATTTTCAATATACCGAGAGTAATTCTCTATTCCTGATACGTATCCCGTTTCTTGGAGCATTTCTAGATCATAATTAGTTCTCTGTTCTAATCGTGCAGCTTCCAAATCCCTTCCTAATTTTTTAAATGCTCGAATTTCAAGTTCCAGATCATGGCGGATTCGTGGTATTGCATCTTTCAGTGCCTCGTAAGGAGTTACATATGCTTTCGCTGGAAAAATCATAATTTCATCGGGGGTATCTAAAATTTCCCCGGTAAGCGTGTTGACTATCTTTATTGATTCGATATCATCTCCAAAATATTCTAGCCTAATTGCTTCCTCTTGGGCGGGTGTATTAATATCGATAACATCGCCTCGAACTCGATAAGTTCCTGTAAATAGATCATTACTCCTTCGTTCATACTGTAGGTCTGCTAAGTGCCGGAGTAGCTTACCACGTTCATATGATTGTCCTTTTTCGATTCTTCGGCTGAGATTTAAATAATCTTCTGGATTACCTAAACCATATATACAAGAGACAGTTGCGATTACTATAACGTCCTTCTTTGTTAGTAAAGCTTGTGTTGCAGAACTTCTATAGCGTTCAATATTTTCATTAATGTCTACTTCTTTTTCTATATATAGTCCTTTTCGAGGTACGTATGCCTCCGGTTGGTAGTAATCATAATATGACACAAAGTACTCAATGTGATTTTCTGGAAAAAATTCTTTGAATTCCGAAAAAAGCTGTGCCGCCAGTGTTTTATTATGAGAAAGGATAAGTGTAGGCTTGCCAGTATTTTGAATAACATTTGCCATTGTAAATGTTTTTCCTGAGCCGGTTATCCCTAGAAGGGTTTGGGATGTAATACCTTCATTTACTCCTATTGTTAGTTGCTCTATAGCTTTGGGTTGATCTCCAGAGGGTTTAAATTTTGAGTGTAATTTGAAAGGGGACATTATGTATCTAACAACTTTTTATTATTTTTATGGCGATTTTTATCGCGTTGTGTTTTCTTTTCTAAATTCTTTTTTAATGCGCTCGTTAGATCAATTCCAGTTTGATTAGCGATGCATATGAGTACAAATAATACGTCTGCTAGTTCATCGGAGAGGTCATGATCTTTATCTGACTCTTTGAAGCTCTGTTCACCATAGGTTCTCGTAATTATCCGTGCTACTTCCCCTACTTCTTCAATAAGCTGACCGAGATTTGTGAGTTCTGAAAAATATCTTACTCCAACAGATTGTATCCATTCATCTACAATTTTTTGTGCTTGCGATATAGTTAATTCCGACATAGAGAAATTGTGGTTGAGAGTACTATTATACCCTACTTAACGAAGTGAAATGAGGACTATGAGGGTATTTATACTAAATAGTAATAAAATCAGAATTGTATTAGCATGTTGGGGCTTGATATTTTTCAACAAATCGAGCGAAATCCAAGATATTAATTAATTTATCTTGATTATGATCCTTTCTTCCACATACCGGTTCTACAATGTCTTGGCAACGGTATTCTGATAATGAATCTGGACCATTGAAAATTAGGTAAAGATCTCTAAATCCAACGAAATCAAATATGTCTACCTTTCCGTCATTTGATGTATCCATAGATCCGCATGCAACTGGTATAGTATTCCCACTTGTTACTGTGGCTGACGGAGTTGGGGTACTTGACCCTGTAGGACTAGACGATGGTGTAGGTGTAGATGAAATACCTCCAGTACCTCCAGTTGGAGTGCTTGTTGGGGTAGCAGTGTTTGTTGGGGTTGGAGTACCCGTCGGAGTATTGGTGTTCGTTGGGGTTGGAGTACTTGTCGGAGTGTTGGTATTGGTTGGCGACGGTGTACTTGTCGGGGTAGTCGTTATTGTTGGAGTTGGAGTACTTGTTGATGTTGGTGTAGGAGTCTGTGTTGTTGTGATAGTTGGTGTTGGGTTTCCAGAAGCTTCAGCAAAACACGCATGGTGATATTCTGCATGATATTTTGCGAATGATTTTCCAGACGGGTGTTCTTTATTTAATTGCAATTCAAAATTGTGTCCAGTACCATCAATGATTTGGTACCCTGTTGGAGTGTCTGTGTGGAATGCATATAAATCATTACTTGCAGAGGCATTATATGAATTTATAGTATTTGGTAGTGTTGTGTCTACAAATGTTTTTATTCCGCCTAAATCATTTGTTCCACCATGTGTAAACCTGAATTTCATATCATAGCTTACAATATCTGATGCATTAGATGTTAGTGCCTGAGTTACATGTGAATATGGTCCAGGAGAATACCCAATAAACGTACAGAATAATTGTGGATATTTAAATCCGAAATATGCAGCACCTCCACCTCCCATTGAGAATCCTTCAACTGATCTTCCTGATCGATTTGCAATTGTATTGTAGTTTGCATCTATAAAAGGAATAAGTTCGGTAATTATGAAGGTTTCTGGTTTATCATCTCCAGAATCTTTGTATGCTGATCCTCTTTTTCCATTTGGAAATACAACAATTGCCGGTGGTACTTCTCCATTTTGGATAAGTTTAACTATATTCTCTGAGTTTAATATACTTGAAGGGTTCGATTGGTCAAAAGATGTATATCCAAAGTAGTTGTACTCATTCCCAGCTGCTCCATGTAGGAAATAAATAACAGGATATCGTTGACTAGTATTGCTTGCATTGTAACCTGGGGGCGTATATACATTTACTCCTACATCAATCCCCATTGCATTACTGGGTACATCAAGATGTTCTACCCCAATTGGTGTTACTTTATTACCACCAAGATTCCACTCACTTTGATTTGCTGCGGTGAATATGTACTGGGTATCTGATTCATCTTGTCGTAGATGAAGAAATGCGACAAGTGAAAACACTGCGATAGCTACGAGCGAGAATATAAATTTATCTGGCTGGAATTCCTCCATTTTGTTTAGAAAATACTATAGTTGTTTTGCCTATTCTATTGTTCCATTTTGTGAAGAAGTCTGCAAGTGGACCTTTGGGTACCTAATTGAAGAAAAAGAAGCCAAAAATGTCCTGGCACTATATGAAATCCAAGAAGAAGCTAAAATATATTACTTTTGTAATTGTTTAATCATATTTTGATAGAACATCAGATTATGGATGCTTGCTATTCTCCATCCGGCTGGATCTTTAGTTCTGATTAAGTGGCGAAGATATGCCCGTGAAATATTCTTGGTAATGTCGCAGGGTGTTAGTGGATCAATAGGTTGTTCGTCAAACTCGTATCGTTTTGAACGAATGTGAACAACGTCATAATGTTCATAGCTTTTATCTCCATATCCTTTTGACACATAAAGGTATCCATGTCGAGCATTTCGCGTGGGGAGAACAGTATCGAATATGTCCCACCCAACTTGTGATGAATAAATAATGTCATCAGGTGATCCGATCCCCATAGCATATTTAACTGAATCCTGAGGAAGTAAATTGGCTACGAATTCCAATAATTCACGGTTAAATCCCTTTGGTGCATTTTGATACCAATTCTTTTCTTTATGAATAGGAGGTCCACCGAAATTATAGAGATCAAATCCAATTTCCTGCAATTCCTCTGCGCTCTGTTTACGAAGATCGAAATTATTACCTCCTTGGATAACAGCTCCAATGAGTGGACGCTTAATTTTCGGATCGGAGAAATCTTTTTCAGTTAATTGGTGGAGCTCTAAGAATTTGTCTTTTGATCGTTTTGCCCACTCTGTATTTCGTTTTATTGCTTCTTTCATATCTGCAGTTGACGCATCATTTCGTAATGGCACATCCAAAACAGTAACGATATCAGCACCGAGATGGAATTGAATAATTTGTGAAATCTCAGGGGTAAGTAATTGGTATTTCCCAGACGTATAGTCTACAAAAGAACAACCAGCATCAGTAATTGCATTTCTTTTGTTCGGGTTTCTATATATTAATGAAAATACTTGATATCCACCACTATCGGTAAGTATTGGTTTATTCCAATTGAAAAATTTATGAAGCCCTCCAAATTCTTTTATGTACCTATGATCAAGTTTTTGTTCAAGATGAAGGGTAGTTGTAACAAGGGATTCTGTTCCTGTTGCTTCTACATCTTCAAAGCTTAATGATTTAATCGCCCCATAGGTCGCATCTGGTAGGAATGCAGGTGTTTGAATTGTTCCGTGTAGTGTATCGATTATTTTCTTCATTTTTGAAATGCTTTATCTGACCTACATTATATCGTAAATGAGTGATTCATATTATGAGGATTGCAGGGGATCTTGGAATGTGAGAATTTCTTTATAAGCGTGTCTAATACTTGTAAGTATTTTTATTGTTTCTACTAATGCAGATTTACTTTTTTGAGGATTACGGTTATATTCTTCAAAGAAAGCAAATGATAATTTCTCTAAATAGAATAATTTGAATAAAAATGTACTCTTTTTCCAAAGGGAATAGGGTAACTTTTTAATCTGATGTATTATCTTTCGATTTTGTTTGTTAAGTAGTAGTTGGAACTCACTATTTGATAGAGAATTGGCAAGTGTTGTAATCTCCTCTTTGCTATCCTTTTTACAATCAACTAAGTCATCGAGTAATTGAAACCAGTAACCTACTGCATAGAGAAAATTTATTTCTTCTGTAGAAAGAGTATTTTTAACACAGTATGCAAATAATATTGCCGTATACCCACCTTTGTTTGCTGTTATTTCTTGTAAGTCTTCTAAGTTAGGAGTATCTATAATTTGCCTTCGACTTTCGATTTGGGCATTATGTACATTTTGAAGTGTAGGTATGAATAAATTCTCATGGATAAGGTCACTTTGATAGATCATATTTAGTAGTTGGGTTTGTAGTAATTCGTTATAATTTTTTGGACTAATTGAATCATATTCTATAAAAAGTTTTTCCAAGCGATTAAGAGCAATTTCAGTGTTATCGATAAGACTGTCATTTACTGGCATAACAGCACAAACTAGAGTTAATAGTCTTAAATGCTGCCCTGTTAAATTCTTTCCAGCTAATGTTGCATAGGGATATGCAAAAAGTTCAGGGACAATTATGGTGCAAACCAAAATTTTTATGTTCAAATTTGAAGAAGATTGCTCTAGGATGTTTCTTAGTAGATATTTTGCATATATGTAGTGCAATAGACCTCTTATAAAGAGCTCAGCTGTAAAGAAGATTATTTTCAGATGCAAATTAAGTGATTTCATTTTCATAGGGTATTTAACTCATTTGATATTTATCTATCACAGGAAGATTATTACCATGCTCCTGTTCCTCGGATTACTGCAGGAATAGTTTTAAGTAGTACTCCAAAATATTCACGTAATGTAGGAGGGTTTGGATGTTGTATATCAACCATTGCATGTTCATCCACAGTGCCATTTTTTCTCCCAACCATTGGATCGATCTGTTGGTGACCAGTTAAACCAGGTCGTCGGCCAAACCGTAAGGATGCGATATTGTCACGTAAGAAAGAATCAGTTATAAAATTCATTTCGTCAGGATCTTCAGTACGTGGTCCAACAAGTGACATTTCACCTTTGATTACATTCCAAAGTTGCGGTAATTCATCTAATGAGTACCTTCTTAAAAATCCACCAATTCTTGTTACGCGATCTTGATTTTTATCTGGAGGTTGCGAAAAAAGATCTAATGCAGAGTGTCCTTCTTTTGGACGCATTGATCTAAACTTATACATTGTAAAAATCCTACTTCCCTTTGTTCGAGAAGGCTTTGTGTGTAATATCGGAGCATCTTCCTGTTGCGTTAATTTCGATTCAATTGCTATCCCTGTTGCTATGGCGGCCATAAGAGGAGATAGAAGAAATAGTGCGCTACTCGCAATAGTTATGTCGCAAACTCTTATATATAACTCTCTTCTTCGTTTTTGTTCAGGTGTGAGAAATTCTGGGCCTGTATTTATATACGGAGTGATGTCGGGTTTTTGAATATGGGCAGTACATTCATTTGAAGACATATGAAATGTATGATAGAAGTTTCTATGCTATGAAAAAATGGTATAAAGCTTTTTCCAGTCTTCAAAAGTAAGTTCAGCTGCACGAATTTTATTATTCAAACCTAGTTCTTTCATCGCATCCTCCCAATTAATATCTTTGTATATGGAGGATAAAGTATTGAGTAATTTTTTTCTGGGAGTTCTGAAACCATTTTTTAGAAATTTGGTAAAACGTTCCGGGTCATCAACTAATGGTCTTTTTCGTGGGGTTATCTCTAGTACACCACCATGTACTTTGGGTTGAGGATGGAATAAATGTTTATCTATTTTTGCTTTTAATTCTACATCGGCAAATACGTGGGCATAATTAGAAAGAAATGTTGCTTTTGGTGCCTCGGCTGCATAATCTTCTGCTACTTCATATTGTGTTATGAATACCATCTTCGAAGGTCGAATATCAGACTCAAGAAATTTTGAAATTATTGGTTTTGAAATATTGTATGGTAAGGCACCAAACACTTTGTATGAATGATCTTTGTATTCGGTCAGTTCATACTCAAGGATATCCATGTTATGAATTGTTAGATTGTCATATGCTTCATACTTAAAAGCAAGGTAATCTGCCAATTCGATATCAACTTCTACAAGGTCAAGATGTTCGACTTGATCGATAATAACGTCAGTAAACCTACCATCCCCTGGCCCAATCTCAAGTACTTTATCGTGTACGTTTAATTGTAGAAGATCCAGTGTTGTGAAAATGACATTAAAATCAAGTATGAAGTTTTGTCCAAATTTCTTTTTAAAATTATGATCATCTTTCATGTGTGTCTATGCTGCGTAATTATCTACAATATATGAGTGGGCTTCAAATTCAATTGAATCATCTAAAGATGGCAATTTTATACTCCTATCGTTATACTTCCTAATAAGTGCAAGCCAAATCAAATAATCTGCCATGTGTGGATTTTTAGGCAAAAAAGAGCCGTGCATGTAACTGCCAAAAACATTTTTATATCGTGCGCCTTCTGTTTTTCCATTGTGAGTATTCCCAAAACCAGAAAGTGTCTGAGCAAGCGGCTTAACTTGTTCATCATTGAGTGTAGTTTGTCCGGAATGATTCTCAAATCCTACAAGAGTTCTTGGCAAATCTCTATCCTGATCGTACATTCTACTCATTTCGAAGTATGTTTGTTCATTGATTTCACCAATAAGATTACCTATACACCTTTCTTTTACTTCTTTTCCTGGAGCTTTTGTATCTATATTGATAATTCCTAAACCTCGTGTACTTTTTCCGTCACCCATAATAAAAGAATGTCCCATCAGTTGGTACCCTCCACATACTCCTAAGAATACTACACCGTTCTCAGTATCTTCTTTGATAGCTTTATATTTTAGATCATGGAAATCTTCAACTACTTTAAGTTGATCATTATCTTGACCTCCCCCCATAAAATATATGTCAGTCTTATCTTTATTAGCTTTATCTCCAATTTCGAGGTTTTTCACTGAGCATCCAATATCTAACCACTCACACCTACGTTTAAGCGCAATGAGATTGCCTGTATCACCATAGAGATTAAGGTTTTCTGGGTAAAGATGTGTAATTGCTAATTCATATTGCATAACAAAGTGAGTCCATAGTGTAGATAAATTTATTCTTCTAACTGTCTTCCCATCAATTTTCTAATTTCAAGCATAGCTGTATAGGTAGGTAATACAAAGATTGTATCACCGTGTTTTGCTGTTTCAAACGTATGTTGTAATGCCCAATCTAGTGATTCATCTGTATGTATTTCAGGCAGTATGTTGAATGCATATTTTAACCGTAAATGCATATCCTTTGCTCTGGTTCCACTACAAGTAATTGAAGAAATGCTACTTTCGTTAAGGATCTCTAATTTGCTATCCCAGAGCCATGAAACATCTGTGCCATCTGCAGTATTGTCATTTATTGCAATAAGAATTTTTAAGTTGGGAATTGCTTGGATGAGTTGCGTATTTAGATTAAATCCTGCAGGATTTTTAACTAAAAGAAGTCTGTAGTGTACCGCTTTTGTTCCTTCTTTTTTCATAATTACTTCTCCTCTTCCAAAGGCAGGTTCAAAGTTTTGTAATCCAGCCTTTATGGTTTCTGGTTTTATTTTTATGAGTGATGCTATTGTTATGGCAACCAGTGCATTATATACATGGAAAAATCCAGGAGATGCTATTCTAATATCTTCTATAGTTATAGGATTATCTCCAACTTTACCTTCTACAGAAAATTCTGAAGTAAGATCTTCATGAATTTGGATAGATTTAGCTTTAACTGATTGTTTGTGGGGTTTAGTTTTTTTGCTTTGTATTCCCTCATAGGGGAAATGAGTAAGTAACTCTTCAGGTAAAGAGACATAAACTACTTCATTTGGAAGTCCCTGTGCAAGTTTAGAAACACGTGGATCATCTTGATTAAGGACAATTCGTGCTTGCGGTGCTTTTTCCAGAGCAGTGCGTATATACTTTTCTGTTATATCAATTTCTCCGTATGCATCTAGTTGGTCTCTGTATAAATTAGTAACAGCAATGATTTCTGGTTTTAATTGTGCAACTATTCGTGGGAGTGTTCCTTCTTCAACTTCAAATAACGCACTTTTAAATGATATTTTTCCCAAGATATTTGAGCGTTTAAGTAACTCAGACAAGATACCCCTGCTCAGATTTGCACCAGTAGCATTTGTAAGAACTACTTGATTATCAGTTTCAATAATTGACCGAAGCATTGTTTGTGTTGTGGTTTTCCCATTAGTACCAGTTACTACTATGATGTGTGGGATTTGTTCGAGTAGGTATGAAAGCACCCATGGTGCACGTCTACCTACTATGAGTCCTGGTAATGCGGTTCCAGAACCGCGTTTTGTGACCTTCACTATCCATGTCAAAATTTTGGCAAAGATAACAATAGGTACTATAGCTATTTGTTTCATGTATCAAAATCCTATCTTAAACGTCTTTATTATAGCGGACTTTAGTGGTATCTGCGTATGGAAATCTCACCAAAACTATTATACGCTCCCTTTTTGATGGATGCACTCTATTAATAATTCTTGCAATAATCCTTTATATTGTACCATTGCAAGCATGAGGGTATCTGGAGTTAGGCATTCATGATCAGAATGGAGTCGTTTAATATTTCCAGTTCCAATACATATTATTGATTCTCCATTTTTGAAAATATTTTCTCTAAAATGGGGATACGTGAGTGGGCCACTATCATTCATAGCAGGAAATACTGTTGCTGTTGAAATGTCAGCAGAGATTCCGAGTTGTTCAAAATTCTC
>JAGQLH010000020.1:0-13226 GCA_020429465.1 Candidatus Dojkabacteria bacterium
AGAGAAAGAGGAAGATTTAAAGGCAAAGAGTTTTACCAATATAGTCGTGCACAAGCTCTAGACGTTATGTGGAGGACTAAAATTATTACTCCCGATCTTGCCCCACATCCGAGATTTAATATCGATCAAAAAGGTAAATATTTCTTTACAGGTGGAGCCTCAGGAGGATACGGTATTTTAGTGAATGACGAAAAATACATACTTCCTCTATTAGGATTACTAAACTCTAGTTTATTTGATTGGTATATAAAGAAATCGAGTTCTACATTTAGAGGTGGTTTTTACTCATACGAATCAAGATTTATTAGAGATTTCCCAACATACGAACCAGAAAGATTAAAAGATATAGATACTCTGGTTCAAAAAATCTTAGATATTAAGGTTAAGATGTTGAACTCTGATAATACTGTTAAACAAGTTTTAAATAGGCAATTAGAAAAGACAAGAATCGAGATTGATCAATTTGTATATCAGCTTTATGGTCTGACGAAAGAAGAGATAGATGTTATTGAGGGTAAAAATGAGTAAGACGCATAGCAAAAAAGGATCAAGTTGGCTGATTTGGGATTTGCATGTTCATACGCCTGAATCAGATGGATATTCAGGTAATTGGGATGAGTTTGAAACCCAAATCAAGAACTCTAAAGCTGATGTTATTGGAATAAATGATTACTGCACAGTAGCTGGGTATAAAAAGATTAAAGAAAGAATTCAAGAAGGGAATCTGATTATTGATGAAAAAGTTCTCTTGCCAGTCGTTGAGTTGAGAATGACTGAAAGTGTACAAAATAAATACACAAAAACCAATGGTGTTACTCACTTTAATTTTCATGTCATATTCAACCCTAAAGTACAGACTGAGGATATGGAAACTTTTATTAAAAACCTTAAAAGTAATCAGACTATAATTGGGGAAGATTATAATGACAAAATAAAATTAAAACAGAAAAAGGTCTCATTTTGGAAGTTAATTGAGGATTTAAAGACGGATAAAAAGTTCAAAGATAATTTTTTGATCTGGTTGCCATATGACGAATACGGTGGTATTGACCCTATAGACCCACGGTCAGATGGGTGGATTAAAGAAAACTTTATTAAAACTGCTGATATATTAGGTAGCCGTAATCAAAAGCAAATTGATTTCTTTCTGTGGAAATCTCCTAAAAATAAAGATGGAACTCCAAAGTTCCCTCAAGATGATTTTAAGAATTGGTTTGAATATAAGAAACCTTGTCTAAAAGGAAGCGATTCTCATAATAAAGACTACCCAGTGGGACAATTACGTGATGCAAACTCAAAACCGACTGAAAGGTATTGCTGGATAAAAGCTGAACCAACATTTGAAGGCTTAAAACAAATAAAGTTTGAACCTGATACTAGAATACATATAGGGTCAGAGAAACCAAAAATGCCTGTTAATAAGATTGACTCAATTACACTTGATATTAAGGATGATGCCAAGCTAGGTGACGATGTATTTTGCTTTTCTGGTAATAATGATTCTTACGATCTCAGCCCATACTTCAACTGCATAATCGGGGGGAGAGGATCGGGGAAGAGTACGATATTGAATTTTCTTGGACAATACTCGTCTAATCCTGAGACTCCCGATGAATTTTGGGCAAAAGTAAAACCAAATTTTGATCCAAAAGACTCTAGTATCTTTAGGTTTGATGGGACGGAGAAGTTTGAGTATCTTGCCCAAAGTGAAATTGAAAGTTTTGCAAAGAATGAAAAGCAATTCACAGAGGCGATTTATAGAAGAGCAAATAGGAGGTCTGGCGATAATCTACATACTTATGAGACGAAGATAGAAGGGTTGAAAAGCACTTTCTCAGATATAGTGCAAGCGATTATTCAAAAAGAAGAACTCGATAATCAAAAGTCACAAAAATTAAAAGAAAAGAGAACCTTGGAAAGTAGCTTGAAAGTATTAGAGAGTGAGGAATATTCGAAACTATTTGGTGAAGTTACGGAAAAGTCAGTTACTCTACAATCTATTCTAAATTCAAAAGATAAAGTAGATGAATTAAAAATTTCTATAAATGAAATCTTGCCTGAATATACTGAAGAAGAAGTTGGTGTGCAGAGTGAGGAAGAAGACTCTTTCAGTAAGGCTTATTCAGAAGCAATAACAAAACTAAGAGAAGGTTTAGAAATATTAAACCAAAAGAATTTTGTAGATGCTAATAAATATATCGAATCTCTGCAAGAATCAATACAGCAGAAAGAGGCTAAAATTAAAGAACTCCTAAAAAAATCTAATCTTTCAGAAGAGAATATAGAACAAATAAAATCAGCTCCGCAAGCTATTACAATTATAAATTCGGAGATAAAAAATCTAGAGAGTAAAGTTACTGAGCAGAGGAACGTTATAAATCAGTATAGTGATACTCTTTCAAATATTAAGAAGGCTCGAGAGCAATATGAGGCTGAACTTGATAAAGCTCTAAAACCACTATTAGATCTATTAAGTAAACAGGCAGATAGAAATGAAGGTAAAGATATTAAAGAAATATCATTAACCTACAAATTCAATTCAAAGGAAGCTTGGGAGCAACTTACGAATGATTTTTATAATATATTTGAAAGTGATGGAAACGAGAGGGCATCTGATGTATGTGGATTTATTATTAAGCATAAACATATTTTTGAAACTGATAATTTGACTAAGATTCAAGAGCTGATAGAGGAAGCGAATAAAAAAGATGACAAATTATATATATCCTTTTTGAATGGTATTTTTCAAAGAGAAGATAATTTTCTACTATTTAAAACAATTAGAGATAAACATCTATATGATGTAACAGAATACAAGATTATCAATGTTAGATATGGTGGGACTGCAATTGAAAATGCATCCTTCGGACAAAAATGTACGGCAGTAGTCGTTATATTATTACTTTTCGGTAATTATCCCCTAATAATTGATGAGCCAGAGGCTCACTTAGATAGTTCTCTCATTGCCAACTACTTAGTACCATTAATCAAAGAAAAAAAGGTTGATAGACAGATTATCTTCGCAACGCATAATGCAAACTTTGTTATTAATGGTGATGCAGAGAAAATATTTATTCTCAATAATGAAGATGGTACGACCTCTATAACTGAGACAACTATTGAGAATCTAGAGCATCGTCCAGAACTGATGAAGCTTGAAGGTGGTAAAGAAGCATTCGAAAAAAGAGGTGATAAATTAGGGATAAGATCAAAACTAAATCAATGAACCTAACCAATACTGACTTCATCGCCTATCTCCATGCACTTATAGAACAGTAGTATAAATCATGACAAAGCAAAATAATAGTGAATACGATTGGCAATATGACGCATTGATTGGGGTCCATCAAACGTGGTTTGCATTTTTCAGCGGATATAGACTGGCAGTTGATGAACTCTTTAATTCCTTATTAAAAAGAAGATCAATCGATATATTAGCATACCCTTTTCTGTTCTTAATTAGACATACGATCGAACTTGGACTTAAGGCAAATATTCATTTATTAGCTAACTACAGTGAGCAAGATTACGGTGTAGGGAAATCAATACATAAACTCAAATATCTACAGGATGCTATGATGAAACATTTTGAGTATTTATCAAAAACAGAGCCTAAAGATGATACTATCTACAAGGGTTTTCATACTGAAAATGAAAAATTGTCAGTACTGATAGATTATTTTGAAAATATCGACCTTATGTCCATGTCTTTTCGTTACCCTATGGATAGACAAGGTAATAAGAGCCTGTTGTATCAAGAGCGCATAAATCTTCTTAAGATAAAAGACCAATTTAATGAAGCTGTCAATATTCTTGATCGTACGAGGGATGTACTAGAACCACTTTTTGAAATGATTGATGAGTACAGAGAAACTTACCAATACTAGATATCCCTGTCATCCCCGCCTCTAGCATTACGCTCAAATACCTTGTATAGTTCAGTAGTCACCTACTTCTAAATGTGAGTACTAAATTTACAATGAAGAAATTTAAAAATTTCCTTCCCAAACTGAAACAATTCCTCAAACCATCGGTCCTAAAAATTGTTATTTTTCTACTAATTATTGGATATACACTCTATATTCTACTCGTCAAAAGTCCGTGGGGACATTTCAATTCTCCTGCACCAGCATACTTACTTGCACCATTTATATTCGAAGGTAAAGCAATTTTCATCCCTTTGATTATAAATTCATATCTAGTGTCTTGTTTCTTTGCCCTTGTTATTAAATTAGCTAAACGACACAAGTGGGTAATTATTCTCATTATTTTTGGATTGATCTTTCTTACCGGAATAGACGAACCAGTCATAAACAACACCGTAAATAAGACTAACTACACATGCTCAGTAGATTCTGATTGCGTAGTAGAATCTACTCAACATGGATTTTGTGGTAAATTTGAGTGCGTCAATGAAGACTGGAGATATTACAATTCCGTTGCAAACAGGGTACTTGCACTATCATGCGCACCTCAAGTAAAACACTGTTCCTGCGTACAAAGTCAATGTGTAACTCATGATGTACGAGAATCTACTAACCTAGATGACTGTGAAAATTTTACAGGCTACCAAAAAGAACAGTGTGAGAAAATAATTACAGACAATATTAAGTACGCTACTAGGTAGAAGCGTGAAAACTATTTAGTGGTGATTAATTCATACCAGATTCATTCTTGTACTGTATTATTAATCAATATAGTTTTTTGCTTACATCCATGAAAAACAAACAAGTACTCTATCCACTACTAGGAATTGCCGTTATTGCTAGCGGAGTGGCTGTATTCTTTGCAGGAGTATATTTCACAAAAACAGTATCCCAAACTACTACAGAAAGTGATGTCGTTGCTGATTTTGAAACAGTTGATTCTCATGATCACCTGTACGTAGATGAATACTTCAAATCATTACCAAAAGAAGAGCTCTCCCAAGAAGAAATTGACGGATTACTCCTCATGCGAGAGGAAGAAAAACTTGCACATGATGTATATATAACGCTCTATGAAAAGTGGGGACAGAATATTTTTTCGAATATTTCCAAAAGTGAACAAACCCATACCGATATGGTAGCAAGCTTACTTATAAAATATGATATTGAAGACCCTGTAAAAACTAATGACGTAGGAGTGTTTCAAAATACTGACTTTTCAAAACTTTATACAGAACTAGTGGAACAAGGTGAGCAATCACTCATAGACGCACTTACTGTAGGTGCAACTGTTGAGGATCTTGATATAAAAGATCTCCAAACACTTATGGAGCAGTCTGATAATCAAGATATTGTAACCGTATACCAAAATCTAACAAAAGGATCTCGAAATCATTTACGGGCATTCACTCGGATGCTTAATAGGAATGGTGCATTATACGAAGCTCAATACATTACCGAATCAGAATATCAGGAAATTATAGATACTCCGTCCGAAAATGGCGTATTCTATGATGCAAAAGGTAAGGGAAGAAATTGGTAATTTTATAAATCATAGCTACTATGAACCACACTCTCCGAGAATACAATGATACCGACAAAGAGTCTCTCAAGCAGATGATTGAGAAGCTCCACGACTATGTCCTGTCCGTTGATCCTATCAAGCGTCTCCGCAAGATGCCGGGGTATGTAGACCATGCTCTCGAGAAACTTCTTAAAACTTATGAAGAAAATAATGGGAAGATTTATCTAGCAGTTGATGAAGAAAAAATTATTGGGTTTGCATTTGGATTTGTAGGAGATACACAGTCAGAAGAGAATAAACTCCAAGTCATCCCTACACAGCTTGGTATTATTGCTGATCTCTACGTAGAAGAAGCTTACCGAGGTACTGGGGTAGCAGAATTACTGATGGATGCATTAGAAAAATATCTTAAGAATTCAGGATGCGATTCACTGTGGGTAGATGTGTTTGCAGATAACACTCGTGCATTGAGCTACTACAAAAAACGAGGGTTTGTAGAGCGGGAGATTGGTATGTTAAAGAGAATCTGAGCTACCTTCTCATTTGAATAGGCTATTTACAAATCGCTTTACTCTATTCTATCCAATTTGAACCTTTTGTGCATTTTTCACATCTTGCGAAAGCTCTTTATGAGCATCATCATGCTTAAATGGAATTGACTCTAATATCGTAAGCGGACCGAGCCTTCCAAAAAACATGGTAATAATGATGAGTAATTTTGAAGGATCGCTTAGAATTCCTGAAAAGCTTGTTACCGATCCACTATAGCCCATAGATAATCCAACAGTTCCAAAAGCTGAAATAGCCTCAAATAAAATTTTCTGGAAGTTGAATGTAGAATCTGGAGTAATAAGATACTCTGCCTCAAAAATGCTAAGGAGAAATACAACAAAAAATACAAATATTACACTAAAGAAAAATAACCGTATTGCATGAGATACTGAGAATCTACTTATAGGACTATTATAAATCTTAATATCCTTTCCAGGTTTATCAAACCAATCACGTAAATAGGCATATAATACTGCAACTGTAGGAATTTTTATACCTCCTGCAGTACCTGCTGGATTCGCACCAATAAACATAAGTGCGCAGTAAAAGAATAATGTTCCGATATGCAAAGCTCCAATATCTATCGTATTAAAACCAGCAGTACGGGTTGAAATACTTTGAAAAAATGAAATAATTATTTGTTGTATTCCTGTGTACCCAAGTGCTTCAAAGTTAGCACGCTCTATAAGGAAGGTAAGTAGACCTCCAATAATAATTAATCCTATTGTTCCGATAATAGCTACTCGTGACTGTACAGGTGATGCAGCATTTTCAATATCCTCTTCTAGTGATTTATTCTGTTTATTAAATACATATTTTTGTATGCTTCTATGTATTAGTAAGAGCACTGGATAACCAAGACCCCCAGCAATAATAAGTACACCAATTACACTATTAATTGTGGGATCAGTTACAAATGCGGTTAAATTATCAGCTGAAAGTGAAAACCCTGCATTATTAAACGCAGAAATTGCATGAAATAAACTCCACCACCAGGGATTTGTATATTCATATAGAGATGGATCAACAAATATAGATAAGTATATTCCCATTATCAAAAACCCGGCTAACTCAAAAAATGCTGTATAGAGAATGACATACTTCATCATGTCATAGACAAAGTTGTGGTCAGTATCTACTATTTGAGCAAGAAAACTTTTTATTGAGTTATTGTCGGTTAATCCTCTAAATAGTACTAATGCAATAGTAGAGGTAAAGAATATGATTCCGAGACCTCCAAGTTGTATAAGGAAAAGAACTGTAATCTGCCCAGCCAAAGAAAAATGAGAAAAATTTTGCGTTGTAAGCCCTGTAACACAAAGTGCTGATACTGAGGTAAACCAAGCATCAGTAAAATTAAGTCCGGTATTATCTTGTGTCTCTATCACTACATGATTTTCATGTTTTACCGAATTATTAAGCTCAATAACTGAATCAACTAGCTTTGGCTTAGGAACTACAAAAGTAGTAGCCCGTTCAGTAACCATAAGTGTACAAGCACCAATGATTGAAATCATAACAAAAGATATAAATGTTGCACGAGCAGCATCTAATATCGTCCATTTTGCAAGGTAATTAACAAACTTTCTCATTGCATAACTCTCATTTGAAATAAGTAGTGGAGGAGAATCTTCACCTGTTGATAATATCATTAGTATATAGAAAAGTGAAGAGGGCCTATGAATTCATAGTATTTCTATTCGCAGTATCTATACAGACATGGTTAGGAGTTACTTTAATGTGTTTCAGCATACTTCTGAAAGTTATCCAAGATAGCCTGCCATCCAGCACGTTGCATTTCTTCTGGATTTTCATCTTCCATTTCAAATACTACTTTCACATGTGTTGTATCCTCGTCTATTGTATTAAAGGTGACTTCAACTCTGCGTCCATCATCCATTTTATATTTCATAAACGAATGCTGTTCTACTTCTTCATAGATGCCATTAAAATCAAATCCTTCACTGCCATCTTTAGACTCCATTCGGTAACTAAATGTCCCACCAACTCGTAAGTCATTTGAAGCACTTGGTGAATGCCAGTCATCCGAAGCTTGGTTCCATTTTGTAACATGTTCATCAGAAGTATAGTATTCCCATACCTTTTCTAATGGTGCATGCACATCGGCCTCAACGGTAATTGTTCTATTTTCCATAGCGGTACTTAGGTAATTCGCTTCTTAATTATAACTGGGGTAAGTATCATTACTATGAGTATAGAGATCCCAATGGCAATAAGATTATCTCGAACAAATGGTGGGAGTACTTGAGTAACATTTGTGAATGGTGAACGAGTGAGGGATCCATTTGGATCTTCACTACAATCAGAAATAGCAATTGCGGTTTCACATCCTTCTTCCTCTCGTTGACAAACCCCTTGAATCTGGTAGAGCCTAATTCCATTCGGGTTATTATCAGACTGTAACATAATTGTTCCCGACGCTTGATAAAGTTCATTACCATGTGCCTGATAGTCGTTCTCTACAATAGTATATCCTTCTACTGGTTCTTGTTGGAGTGTCTGTAAGTAGTACTGGTATACTGTCACTACAGGATCAGATGCGGTATATGAATTCCAGGTCCAGTAGGGACATTCTGCTGGTTTATTACTAAACGATGCTGATATAACGTCGTGATCCTCCCGAGCTCCAGGAAACCTAGGTCCTAATTCAGCACTAAAATATGGTTCTGGATTAAATTCAGTCTGCGCTAGAACGAAACTACTAGTAAATACTGAGATCATACCTAAGAACATAGTTATTACCAGTGAGCGAATATTCATGATGAGATTTATTGTAAAGTATGATTTAAAATCATTATAACCAAATTTAATCAAAAATACTTTCCAGTGGATATTAGTCATTATGAATAGAGGTACTCATGAATAGATACTTACATTCTTTGAGTTTAAAGTATAAGTAGCTCACCTATTGACTTAAGGTAGTTTTTTTCTAACAATGAAGTAGTGAAAAACTAATTTTTAAAAACCACCCATGAGGAATAGTAGTGCTTTTAAGATTGCAGTAATTGTTACATTTGTATGTATACTCACCTTGCCTATAGGAGCCATGCTTGGATACTTCTTAGTAGGAAATTTTTCAGATAAAGACACTGCACATACTCAAGAGGATACAGTGAATTCCTTGCCAACTGTAGAAAATAATGAAGAATTACTAGCTGAGAATACAGAAGAAGACCCATTTACATATACTCTCTCTGATCTCAAGTTGAAGAACTTACACCTTATTAATAACGCTTCATTTGAAAATGGAACTCTAGAATTAGAATTGGTAAAAGTTAACCCTGTATACTGTTCAGAACTATGGACGGAATGTAGAGATGAAAATCGCTACGGTTTTGATGAACTGTATGGGACTGAAACCACCTATACAGTTGCGGCTGATAGTGTATTCCTCTACCCTGATGCTTATGAAACTTGCGAATTATCAAATCCTCTAAACGATGATTCTATATTCGTTCATACATCGTATTCTCTAGAAGACTTTTATTCCATGTTTATAGCTTGCAGGAATCCTGAAGGAGGAGCCGCACGTTATCTCGTTGATGCTACTATTGAAGACGGTACAATTATCCAGCTGAGAGAGGTAGATATAGACCGAAAGAACAACAATTAATAGTAATGTAATCAAACATAGTAGAAGGATTTATATCCATCCAGTATACGCTGCAACAACATAGATTATGTATGATGCAATGAGCACAATTCCAAAGTTTCTTCCTGCTTTGAATTTTTGTGATGCAAGTAAAGCTAACACCGCTACAAGTGTTGCGAATAGTAAGAAAATTGAGCTTGAAATATTTGATTCATCAATATTTCCTATTGGCCCATGAATAGCTGAATAAATAAAGAGTGGTAATCCAAGACTTACAAGAATGTCGAATACGTTACTTCCTATTGCATTACTAATTGCCATATCCCCCCTACCCTGACGTGAAACTACCACCGACCCTATTAACTCTGGGATAGAACTTCCTCCTGCAAGAATGGTAAGTGCAATGATGACAGATGGTATTCCAACTGCTCCAGCAAGTGCTTCTGCAGCAACTACCAACCAATAAGAGAAATATCCAATCACTCCTAATGAGATTACAAATATTGGAATGGTCCATTTTTCTTTCTTTTCGGGATCGGGTAGTAAATTTATAATAATATCTATTGGGTAGGTAAGATATGAAAGTAATTTTTTACCTTTATGTTTCTTCCTATCTTTCTCCATTCCTTCTTCAACCAATTCAATTGGATCTGGCTCATTTTTCTCTTCTTCCGACATATATCTTGTCCATGCAAATAAAACAACTAGGTATACAAAGTATCCAATCAATAACATAGCGGATTCAAAGAATGTTACCGTTCCATCTCGGACGAACAAAATAAGCAGCACAATAGTAATTGCATAGAAGAACCCATCACGAATGACTGGCTTCCAATTTAGATACGATGTTTTTACGAGTGCAGCAAAACCAATTACCACAAGGATTTGAAAAATAGCAGATCCTACAACGGTCCCCAGTCCTATTCCTGGGTTGGAATTTTCTTTAAACAATGCAATAAGTGCGGTACTTAATTCAGGAGCACTGGTTCCCATAGCCATTAGCGTTGCCCCTGCAACACTTGGTGTTAGCTTCATCCATTTCGAAATAATATCGAGGCTCTTAATAAAATAATCATCTACAATTTTTGCCATTATGTAGAATGAAATTGCTATGACTACTAATGCTAACCATGCTGACATGTCTGTATGGATAAAAAGATAATGTAAACTACCAAACAATTTATATTTCAAAAATTGGAGAATTTGGATCTGGGTATTCTAACATGCCGATTTTTACTCGACAATTCCTTTTACAACAAATTTCCGCACGAATGGGATAAGGTTAAAGGCTACCGAAGCACTAACATTCCCAAGAATTCCTTTATTTTGAACAAATAAGGATATAAATTTGATTGTCCTAACAATTTTTCTTCCCTGTCGCTCACGTTCTCGTGCCCAATTTTCTAGGGGGATATCATTGGCCAATGATTCTGCCAAACTGTATGCATCTTCCATTCCCTTGTTCATACCCCTCCCCCCAATGGGAGAATGTACATTTGCTGCATCACCAATAAGTACAACACTATCCTTATACATCGTTTCTGCTGCTCTATACCCTACGGTAAATTCAGAATCCCACAATACTTTTTCAACTTCAAAATTTGTATACGTCTTGTAGGTAGAAGAAAAACGTTCGAGTACATTATGAGATGGAGTAACTATACGAAACACGTCTTTACCTGCTGGAATTGCTGCCATAAATGGCATTTTATCCATATACAAATATGCTTGAGAGATTTTTTCTGGATTTTTTACTTGAACCTCCGCTTGTGTCCATATTGTTTCATCATCCGAACCTTCAAAAGCAATATTCATTAATTGTCTCGTAGTACTATAAACGCCATCTGCACCTATAAGCAGATCATAGTTAAT
Source organism: Candidatus Dojkabacteria bacterium (assembly GCA_020429465.1). Lineage (GTDB taxonomy): Bacteria > Patescibacteriota > Dojkabacteria > B142 > WJKM01 > JAGQLH01. The sequence goes on from JAGQLH010000020.1 coordinate 11,489, forward strand.
TTGTTCATGTTCACCATCTTTTGTTTTTACAACTATTTGTTTTGTTCTTGGTTTAATATCGGTAAGTTCTTTTCCACGTTCAATTTTTACTGTATTTATTTTTAATAATGAAATCAGTATTTTTTCTATCTCTTCTTGCTCCAATGCTGCAAGGTAATCATATCTATGATGAATCCCCGTAATTACTAATTCCCTCTTTTGCTTGTTTTTACAAAGTTGTAGGTGATTTATCTTTCTCGCAAGAGGCAATAACTCTTTCGTTAAACCTGACGGTTCAAAAAGCTCAAGGGTATGTGGGTGAATAGCAAGTGCTTTCCCTTTTGTAGTGGGATAGGTGGTTTTTTCAATTACTCGAATATTTGTGAATCCCCTTCTCGCTAATTCTAGTGCAACGGATAGTCCTGATGGACCTGCACCTATGATTACGATCACCATTTCATATAGCATGTGATATACAACTCAAAGTATAAAAATTCCTAATAGCAATAGACCTATATAAGCGTTCTATTATCAATTATCTTCCTCAGGTCTCTCACTATGAATTCCTTCAAATAATTCAAGAACTAGTGGGTGCATAGCTCGTCCTTCATCTTCTGTATAAAGATGGGAAACATCTGCATACCAAATTTCTTGAGTTGGATCGCCAAATGTAGAGGCAACCCGAATCATCTCGTCCCGTGTTTGCTTATCCGTTAAACCATCTCTAAATGCATTATCCACCACTGCAAAAATTGACGCAACAGTATTAGGATTTGTCATTGACTCCCCAGCGTACCTACCTTGAGTCACGGAAATAGTATCGTCATCCACAACTGTTCCGCTCAAAGCTGACCTTAAAAGCGCATTTTTTGCAGGCTGTTCAGCCATTCTTACTGCTAAGGTATATAAGGCATGGAAGTTTGGAGGAAATTGGTATAATTCTTCAAAAAACTTGACTAAATCTAATATTGGTCTAGATTGTGGTGCTCCGTCTGGTGTTGTCATTTTAGTATATTGCTTTAAATAATATAACTTGATGTAAAGGTTTTTATTATTACTGATTGGTTTATACACTCCTAAAGCTAACTAATCCATCCTCAATCTTGAGATACTGGTTGTCTCGGAGTGGAACTAGAAAATGATTGTCTGCAAAAATTTTCGAAAGACGATCATCAAGATAAAGATTATGTCGTTCTGGCAATCCCCAGTGAGGAATAATGAGCATCGGCACAAGATCTAATCCCATAGGTCCTTCAGTATCATCTCTATAAATCCGTGAAATATCTGGCGCAGCAGAGATAGAACCCCCACTCGATCCTGTATAAATAACTCCTCTCTCTAACGCTTGTTTTATCCATGATTCAAATCCAGAGTTCTTTGCTTCAGTTACAATTTTATGACAATTTCCTCCATTTACATGAACGATATCTACATCTTTCAAATCAGATTCTATATCTTTAGGGGTTTTTCCTGTAAGAGTGTAATCAAATAGATCAAAACCTGCCTCCTTCATTCCATTTCGATTAGCATCTACCCAAGAGTGATCTTTATGTGTTTCTGCCCCTGTAGTTATAAAAATGGTTTTGAAAGATTTCTTGTAGTGCTGAATGTCTTCGAAAATATCTTTAGCAACAAAATGAATATCAGAGGAGAGGTAGATACGTGACATGTTATGGTTGATAAAAAGATAATAATGCAATCATAGTGAATCGGTTACAGCAACATTCTCGTGATTCCTATATAGATAGATCGGAAGAGC
>JAGQLH010000020.1:13242-16791 GCA_020429465.1 Candidatus Dojkabacteria bacterium
GTTATAGCAGTAATTCTTGCAATTATTCCCTCAAAGATTACGAGCCCTTTTCTATCCTCAGGATGCTGAAACATATATATAAGCTCGGAAGTATCTAACGTAGTTGAAGAAGGAATTCGATGCCTCATACCTGCAGCTATTCCGGTTACAAAAGAAATGATTGATACTACAATGAGAAATTGCCCTAAAATAATGAGGGCAATATATTTTTCGTTACCAGTAACCCATGTAGGTTGGGTGAAGCTTCCAAGAACTAGTAGTCCAAGAATTAGAAATACCTCAATACCTATGGCCACAACAATAGCACGTTGATATTTTCCAAATTTTGACATGGTATACGGTATACTAAATTTAGGTTTGTACTATTATAGCCTTCCTCTCATAAAATTACCTACCCAATTTCAAATTGTACTCTTAGCTGTAATTAAATACGAAGATACGCTATCCTAATACCAATAATAACGTTCATAAATCTTATAAAAAATCTTATGAATCTTGGTGGCATTTATTGGATAACTAATAAAAGTTCTGTCGCCCACCCGTATGTTCTCTTTAAATATATCGAAGATACCTCAGAATGTTATCTTTGTGCCATTACTTCTAATACAAAGAAGGCGAATATACCTGGTAATGTTCTATTGGATTCTAGTGAAGGTAATTTAGATAAACAAAGTGTTGTTGAAGTATCAAAAGTTGTAGTACTACAAAGCTCCGAGGTAAAAGAACAGATTGGGATTCTGTCTCAAAAAAGAGTCGCTGAAATTCTACAAGGAATGCAATTTATAGAAACTTCGTTTTTACATAATCGCTTATGAAAAAATCATCATTAGTTGAGTATCTCTTAGTTGCAGTGGTGTGCTTACTATTTGCAATATTTGCTGCTAGTTATGTAGGTGTATACTTACAATTATCTGATTACGATTCGTTTGCATTATTCCTTGTACTTTTCTTTCTGCCATTTTTCGCAATAACAGTTGCGCAGGAAATATACCAAGGAGCTACAAAACCGAGTATATTTTCCTACAAAGGAGGACAGGCATTACTTTTACATAGAATTCTTGACCATATTTCCCAATTCTTATTTAAAAAAACCCTCGACAAACTTCAGGGTAAGTTATTTGCTTCGATTCTGATGGGGGGTATCTTTGTTTTACTCCTTATTATTGTTATAGTTTTGGCAGGAATTATTATGAAGTTGCTATGAAATCCCACAAACTTACCAAAAAACCTTGGCCCCTCCTGGTAGCCATAACTAAGATCTACGTTGGTTTATCACTATTCATACTATTCTTGACATTCTTTGCAAACAGTAAAAACATGCTCATCTTGCTATTATTTATTGTTCAAATTTGTTGGGCAGTATTTTTTATAACCCAAGGCCTACTATCAGTATTTACAGGAACCTATCTCGATGTTCGATTTCATATGTTTACCAGTAAAACGGTACGACATGTGTTTGGATACTATAAAAGTTCATCAATAGTAGTACGTATCTTAGGGATAGTTGAAATCCTACTCGGACTTTACATACTTTCTTCATTTTTATGATTGAACTCCCAACTTTGCAAATACTATTATTCGGTCTAGTGGTCCTTACAGGAATCCCTACATTCTTATGCTTAGTTTTTATTGGATTCGGGATATTTACCGGAAAGTACAAGAATATTCGAACGGAAGAATCACATACAAATTCAAAAGTAACAACCACTCCTACTTCACTCGCATACCAGCAGAAACATTTTCACCGCACACTATTTTTTGAAATTGAGCTTTGGAATGCAGTACTAAAAATTGCACGAGGAGAATTTTTATATCTACCAATCGTTGTATTTAGTATTTCTATTTACAGCTTTTTTGAATTCTTGGCCATCTATATTTTAGTATCAACCACCCCTTCAAATCTAGGTACAATCTTACTTACAGGAATTGCTATCGTCCTCCCGCTTAGTTTAGTAAAGCACTATTACAAAAGCTATATGCGGACGGTAAAATCGCAACAATAATTACATGGTACAATAAGCCATGACTAGTATTAAAGAACGAGCCTTCGACGTCCTTCACGAGTGTACACTCTCTTTCGAAGATACAACTATTTTCCTTGCATGTCCGTTACAGGTTGATAATTACTATGCTCTTTGGACTCGAGATGCAATGGTATGTGCGCTTGGCGTACTATACTCCGATGATGAACAACTTAGAAACTATGCGCATCAGTCGTGGAGCATGTTACAACGCTTTCAAACAAAACGCGGCCGTTTACCTGCTTATATAAATTTTCTTAATCCTCAAAAACCTCATATTGAGTATGGTGGATGGGGACGAATAGAAACTCTTGACTCTCAATTATGGTACGTTATAGCTGCTTGGCATCTTTACGCTACTTCTCAGGACCCTACCTACATAACTGACTCAGCGCTTGATTCGTACGATAGAGCACTTGAATTTCTTGCCTACAGAGCATACCAGTCTGAAGGTGCTAATTTAGTGGATTGGCCGGTATCATCAGGATGGGATGATCAGATGCATCGAAGACATCATGTACTTAGTTTAGAATGTTTGCGCCTTCTTGCATTTGAATCTGTAATAAAATTATATACCGCTGCTGGACTTGAATTCCAAGCAGATTTATATACAAAACGAAGAGATTTACTAAAGGAAACAGTACGAGAAACTTTTTGGCTTAATGCAGAAAAAGTTAAATGGATACTTTCTCCAACTTCTGTTGAAAAAGGAAATGGGTATTTTTCTGCTGAACAAGATGCAGCTATACAGTATCTTGAGAAAAATCCACCCAGATTTTTTACTTCGTATCTAGCTCCTTACGAAATTACTGCTGACCATTTAAAACGATTTGATACCTATGGAAACATTCTCGCGATTCTTGCTGGCGTCCCTACGAAAGAAGAAGAACAAGCATTGTTTGATTACATTGAAGATCATAAACTTATCAAACCATGGCCACTCCGGGTTTTAGATCCTCCCATACAGGAAGGTGATAGGGATTTCCACACATTCTACACACGTGGTAGAAATAAACCATTCAAATATCAAAACGGGGGAATCTGGCCACATATAAGTGGTCTGTACATCATGGCATGTATCAAAACTGGAAGAGACCAACAAGCAAAGGAAGCCTTAGACTCCTTGAGACAAATGCTTTCCCAGCCAGGCAACACCAAAAATAAATTTGGGTTCAATGAGTATTATTCTGGTGATACTGGTAAACCAGGTACTGATGGAAACGACCATCAAGCTTGGAGTGCTGCTGGGTTACTTTATGCTGAATATGCAGTAGTAGCTGGAAAGAGTATTTTTTAAAGTAACTCGAATTATTTTCTATAATAACTAATTGATGGTGGCACAGGGTTCTCTAGAAAAACAATCCCAGGATCTCTAGGTATTTTTTTCTTATATTTTGGTTTAAACACAGTACGCATAAACGTATTTGATTCCACACCTCCTTTACGACATGCACCTAAATTTGTAAGTAAATTCTCTGCGGCACTATAATGTTCAGATGTTATTGCTTGAATACTAGATACAAAACAA
>JAGQLH010000021.1 GCA_020429465.1 Candidatus Dojkabacteria bacterium
ATTGAGCTGAGCAACTTCATACCCAACAAAAAGACTGTACCCCAGTAAAAATAAAAATACGGCCAGAATGATACCTACAACAAAGATTCTTTTGCTGTTTTTAAACCATACTGAAATATTTTTACTAATTTTAGTATGCTTTTGATTTTTTTTAGTTTTGCGAGAACTTCTACGATTTCTTTTACTCAGCAGAGTCTTCAACAATTTCATAGTTTCTGTTAATGCCAAATTTATCTTGAATATATTCGTAAGCTACCCCTAAATTCGCCAGATATTCTTTGAATAGATCATCAGGTTCAGCTTGTATGTATAGTGTCTTACCATCTGGCATAGTTAATTCTAACGAAAATGCATGCAACATCATTCGTGAAGCAGTGACTCCCCCGTATATTTTGTCACCTACTATCGGAGAATGTAAATATTTACTGTGAATTCGTATCTGATGTGTCCTCCCAGTTTTTGGTTCAACAATGTAGACTATGTTCTTTCCTTTACTACTAATTTTAGAGAATTTAGTATGCGCTATCCGCACATCGGATGGTCTATCTTGTTCTGGCATATCCAAATCCCCAACTACATGCATTTTCTTACGATTTACTGAATGACGAGCAACATAATTTCTTACTTCAAATTCTGACAGATGAGCAAATGAATCTGGAAGATTCCCTGATGTTATAGCTAAGTAGCGCTTTTTCACCTTTCTTTCAGAAAACAATCTTGAGTAATGCCATAGACCTTTATTTGTCTTTCCCACCAATAGTAATCCAGAAGTATCTTTATCCAATCGATGGATAAGTCCCGACCTAATAGTTTGACCTACATCCTCAAGCTCACTATATTTGTACATTAATCCATTCATAACAGTACCCGTCCAATTTCCAGTAGCAGGATGTACCACCATCCCAATAGGTTTATTTATTGCCAGCAAATCTTCATCTTCATATAAAATAGTAAGTGGAATATTTTCAGGAACAATTCGGTCGTCAACATCTTCTTTTTCGATTTCAAATTCGATGGAGTCATTTTTTTGAACTTTATAATTTGCTCGATATTCAACATTTCCATTTACGTATAATTCATTGGATTCAATAACGCGCTTAATTTGACTTCTCGAGTACTCAGGGCACATAAGTGCCACAGCTATATCAAGTCGCTTCCCAGCATGCTCACTATCAACCGTACACGTTAATTTTTGATTTTTTTCTTTATGTTTCATCTAATCTGCTCATCCAATCCTTTACTATGTAAATAATAAAAATAACCAATCCCAGATTGATAATACTATCAGCAAAATTAAAGATGGGTAGTGAGCCTATTCGTATAAAATCAATAACACCCCCATATACTATTCTATCAATCAAATTGGATAAACCTCCCGCAAGTAATAGAAGAAATGCTATTTTAGGCTGACTACTTTTCAATAAATAAACCATCACCATTACCCCACACGTGTGCAAAACAATAGTTAGAATTGAATGTGTATCTGCAAGGAAACTAAATGATATACCGGTATTTACAAATACCTTTTGTGGAAAATAACTTATGAAGAGGAACTTAATAATATGATCAACAAGAATAATTCCAAATATCAGTATGCCATACCTTCTCTTACCTATTTCTTTTTGTTTCTTCTCCCCCATGTTCTATTTCCTAATAACCTAGATGAAAACTCATTTCGGGATAACTCTTTATAATCAATAGATTGGGAATTCTTATGAGACTTATGCTGAATATCTGGCGTCCGTGACCGTATAAACTGTTGCTCTGGCCTTCTTTGCGATACACGATTCTTTCTTCGTATCACCTTAATAATCTGTGCCAGTATAAAAACAAAACCTACTACAACAATAGTTATACCTTCCAAGTAGTAAAAATCTACATGAAATGCATAATCTACTAAATCACCCATTACTGCTCGCGCAACCAATTCAATACTTCCATATAAAAGTAGTATGAATGGAAACACCCTAAGAAATTTCACCTTACTTAATTTTAATGAAAGAACAGGAATGAGTACCGCGATACAGATGAGCCCAAACTCAAACAAAGAACTTTGAATACCTCCCACTACTATACTTCTTGAAACCACTTCCACTCTAAGGAGGTATTCCGCCAAAAATATAATTAAGAAAGCAAGAAAACTATATATAAAGTAATTATCCATAATTACACCAGAATTCTTAATTTTTTTACCTATAAGGATCATGGTAATAAAGCACGAAATCACAATAATAAGTGCATAGAATTCAAATGAGAAGATCCCATCCCAGAAACGGAGAAAGACCCACGGCCACCTAGAGAACAAAACAATGACTCCATTAACCTCCGTAAGCGGATTAAGTGACCAACCTACATTAAATCGATCTAGTGCAAATAAAATACCCAATGCACGTGAAATTACAAAGGTATTAACTATAAAAGTGAATAAAAGATCGAATTTCTGAAATATAGTCGTCGTCCGTGGATATGCAATATAAATACCAAGAGCAAATAGTAAAATGGCCAAAACAATAACTGCTATTGTTGGAACAACCATGACAGAATTTGTAGTTCAAAGAAATTTATATATGCAATTGGTCAGCAATACCGTCAGGTAGTGATTGATGTGGGGTCACCGATGCCAATAAAAGATTCTGTCCCGCGATAACTGTATTCATTTCTCGAACAATATCCTCTTTCGAAATTCCCATAATAATATTCTTAACATCTTCAACTGTATAGAATTTATCTGTAAGAAGCTCTTGAAGACCGTACCACATAGCATTATCGTCTGATTGCTCCATATCAGTAACCATATTTCCGAGAAGATAATTTTTTGCGCGTTCAAGCTCATCATTATCAAATTCTCCCGAGATAATTGCACGCATTTCTTTCAATACTGCTTCAACTGCTATTGCCACCTTTGAATTTTCTACCCCCATTCCTACCTTAAAAACGCCAACATCTTCAAAGGATGTAATAGAAGAGTAAATATAATATGCAAGCCCTAATTCATCTCGAATAACCTGAAATAATCGTGAACCAAATCCTTTACTTAAAACAGCATCAGCGAGTTCTAATACAAAACGATTTTCATAGTTACGATTATGTGCGTAACCCCCAAGTAATAAATGACTTTGTTCAATTGGTTTATAGAGATTTTTTACGGCGGGGGTACGTTCTTCCCTAGAGTATTTCTCAAATTTACTACGTTCTCCCTTCTGAACATCAGAAAAGTGCTCTTTCACAAGCCCTGTGGCATCTTGCTCAGAAACACCACCAGAGACAACCACAAGTATACTGTCTCCTACATAGTGTGTATTTACAAAATCATGAAAATGTTCTTTATTAAAACTGGATACTGTATCGATACTTCCTGCAATATCCCTCCCCAAAGGAGAATCTCCAAAATATTCTTTATACCACTCAGATCCAACTTTACTCATTGGACGATCTTCATACATTCTAATTTCCTCAATTATGACTCCTCGTTCCTTATCAATCTCATTCTGCTGAAAAATTCCATGCTTAATCATATCTGCAAGAATCTCTATTGATACAGCAAAGTTTTCTTTTGGAACTTTAATATAATATCCAGTAAAATCTTGTCCAGTAAATGCATTTGAACTTCCCCCAATTTTTTCAATAGCCATTCCTATATCTTTACTTGTTGGGCGCTTCTCAGTACCTTTAAAAAACATATGCTCGACAAAATGAGCTATCCCACTATGCATAGGATCCTCATATCGAGACCCAACTTTGACTAATACCATTACTGTAGCAGTCATACTATCTTGACGCTTCACAGAAAGAACCCTAACCCCATTCTGTAATTTTGTAAGTGCTATATCCATAAATAGTGTGAATATTCTAATTATTTAGTTGAATTACCTTCATTTTTATCAGGAGATTTCTTTTTCACTGTTTTCTTTGATACCTTTTTAATTGACTTAGTTCCATACAACAAACGTTGCCAACGAACTTTAATTCCTTCTAGGATATCTTGCAACGTAACCAATTCATTAAGCCGACGTTGCACTTCTCGAGCATTTTGAAGCTCAATAACATGATCATCACTTAGTTTTTTCATATCTTCATTTTTTGAATGCCATTGAACGTCCACCTTCATATCCCGTGATTTCTCTCGATCCACAAAATCATTATCAGGATGTATATTTAGTTCTAGTGACATCTGAATGCCATTTTCCCCAACAAAATTCACAATCGGAACGTTAACACCTCCATCTTGGAAATCCACAATATCTAGATGATCATCATAAAATGGTCGTCTTACTGCAAGGTATAGTATTAACGCAGGAAAACCAAGTACAAAATTAGCAAGGGCGATTGCAAATGATACTCTAATGTCTCGATATCTTTTGCGGGCATCTGTGTAAATCCATACAGAAACTGCGAACCAGAATGCAAGAATATATGCTCCAACACACAAAAGAATTGTCATAAAGTCAATCCCCTCGTTAAAATCAAGAGCATCCACAAAGAAATCGAGTAGATTATTCATTACAATATATCTAAAAATAAAAAATCTTTAATCTTAGTATAGACTATTATAGTCGAGATACGTAAGTCCCAGTCTCAGTATTAATTTTTAACAAATCTCCTTTTTTAATGAAAAGCGGAACCTGAATCTCTAAACCTGTCTCAAGTACAGCATTTTTCATAGCATTTCCCGAAGTATTCCCCGATACAGCATCACTTGTATCCTGTACGAGCAACTCTACGGATTTTGGCAATTCTATTCCAACTGGATCACCGTTTAGGTACGTAGCGACAACTTTTTGACCTTCTTTCGTATAATGCAAAACATCTTCTACATCCTCTACGGGAAGAGTAAACTGTGAATAATCAGAACTATCCATAAATGTTGTAACTACTCCATCACTATATAAAAATTGTACCGATTTTTTTTCTACATCTGCAGATTCAACTTTTTGCTCATTTGTGTATGACAAAATCGTAATCGAGCTTGTCTCTAAATTTTTCACCTTTACCTTAATAGTAGCTTGTCCTCTTCCTTTTTTAATATGAGAATATTTGAGAACAATGTAGGTACTTCCACTATCCTTAAATACCACTCCCTCTTTAAGCTCATTTGAATTAATCGTTGCCATAATAATATCAACACAAATATAAATAAAAGAATGCCGTCGGAGGGAATCGAACCCTCACGCGGTTTAACCCGCACTGGATTTTGAGTCCAGCGTGTCTACCAATTCCACCACAACGGCTTTTACGCTAAAGTCACACTAGGCCTTACCTACTTTTCCTCCTTCAGTCATCATCATCCTACGTTCCCTATTCCCCGTCAATCTTCCTCCTTGTTGAGAACCTCCAAATGAATCACTAAATGAACCCGCTGCATTAGCCATAGCTTGAGCTTTTTGTTTGCGCTTCATTCTTTCTACCTCTAACCTCTGTTTCGCAGCCTCTCGTTCAGCTTTACGCTTTTGAAACGATTGTTGTTCCTCTGATAACTCTGTCTGTCGAGCCTGAGCTGCATTTTTCTTCTTTTCCAGATCAGCCATACCATCAGCACCACCTTCAGAAGGTTCTGCCATTTCGCCTCGTTCCCAAGCTCTTAGCCGATCCATCTCCTCCTTCTTTAATTTAAAAGAGCTAAGAAGATTATTCATAAGAGATTATTTGGTAATAACAGACAATTTGTTATCCGAATGGAAATTATACTACGAATCTGAAGATAAATAAGAATCTCTGAAATTTATTAAAACTTGTTGAATTTTTACATCTAACTCAGGTATCGCAGACATTAGAAACTCAAGGATACTATCTTGTTGTGCATTACTATCTATCATAGAATCAAATTGTTTTTTTTGCTCCTCAGTCAACATCGGTTCAAAGTAGTCTACGAGATTATCCCCAAATGTATCATAGAGTTTGTTAGCTTCTGTTTGTAAAAAATCGTATTCAACCTCATCACCATGTTTTTGCTGAACTAACTGCATCATAAAGCTGAGTACATTTTGGTCTTTTTCGTTAGGATTCATTATTATTACAACTGAGTTAAATAATCGAATAAATTATACACTTAGTCAAAGTTTTTTTCTAATTGTCTATATCGTGCTTGTTCACGCTCAAAGAAAAGCTCAACATTTCCAGTAGGGCCATTTCTATGTTTTGCGACCAACAAGTCACCAATCCCCTTTCTTTCAGTGTCCGGATTAAAAATTTCTTCTCTTTGTAAAAACATAACTATGTCTGCATCTTGCTCAATAGAACCAGATTCACGTAAATCAGAAAGTTGTGGCCTTCTATCTCCACCTCGCTGCTCAATAGCCCTACTTAACTGGGCTGCAGCAATCACAGGAATATGTAATTCTTTAGCAATAATTTTAAGCATACGAGAAATTTCAGAAACCTCTTGCACCCTACTTTCCTTATTGCTCCCTGATATTAACTGTAAATAATCAATTACTACAAAATCAAGACCTTTCTCCATTTTCAATCTCCTACATTTTGTTCTAATTTCATGAATCGTAAGACCAGGAGTATCATCTACATAGATATTTGACTCTGAAAGAATTCCCATGGCATCACCCAACCGCACTAGATTATCTTCGCTTAATTTCCCCATTCTTAGATCCCATAAACCAACACCTACCTGCATTGCCAATATACGATCCATAACCTGCAGATTAGACATTTCAAGCGAGAAAATACCAACACTCTTTTTTTCAGCAACTGCGGCATGCCTAGCAAAATCCATACATACTGCACTTTTTCCTACAGATGGACGAGCAGCAAGAATGACTAAATCTGAATCTTGGAAACCTCCGAGTATATTATCCAATCCGCTAAAACCAGTCTTAATACCTCGCATAATATCCTGATTAGCTGACAGTTCAGCGGCTTTTTCATATGCTTCTTCCAACAAATCGGATACGTGTACAAAATCTTGCTTTACACTTCCTTCCGATATATGAAAAATACCTTTTTCCGCTTCATTTAAAACATCACTTACCGGTTTATCTTCTTCATATGCTAGTTTTTGAATCTCACCAGCAAAATGAATAAGATTCCTTCTCACACTTGCTTTCTTTACCAATTCCGCATACTGCTCAGCATGAGCAGCCGTTGGTACCGATTCCACCAACTCCGTAATATATGTTGCCCCACCTACGGTCTTCAACTTTTTCGACTTAGTCAACTTACTCGTTAATGTCAAAACATCTATCGCTTCTTGGCTGTGAAAAAGTTTCAACATCGCATCGTAAATAATCCGATGCTTTGGTTGATAAAAATCAACAGCAACAAGTTTGTCATATATTTTTAAAATTGCATCCTCATCAATTAAAATTGAACCGAGAACACCTCGTTCCGCATCGAGATTCTGTGGGGATATGAGCTTTGTAGACACAAATTAAATGATTAAATATAAAACATACCTATGAAAGCAAATAGGTTTCAAGTATAAATCCTTCCTGTCCAAACGAATCAGCTTTAAGTTTGACCTTAGAGGTTTCTTCCGATTTATTAATCTCACTTTCCTTTACCACTTGAGCCAATACATCATTAGAACCTACAGGAATAAATACTTCCGGATCAAGTTTTTTAAGGATATCAGCATATGACTTAGATTGCTCACACAAAGCAATCAATACCGAAACCTGCCCAAGTGAATCATGAATTCTCTTTGAGTATTTAAACCCCTCTTTAATAATTACTACAGAAGTATCCTCCACTATAATTTCTACTATATCAACTACCCTGTCTCCTCCACTACTTTGTGAAATTACAGATATTCCTTTTACCTCAAACTCTCCTGGCTCAGTGATACAAAAACCAGATTTTGCTTTTTCAGAACCAATCACAATTTCATGTTTATCTCCTGAATAATCACTATTTGTTGCGAATATAACCGAAGCTGTTTTGCCTGAAATAACAATACCGTCTTTTTTCTTAGTAATTTCCATAGTTAACCCTTTGCTCAATGAAATTAAATACTACTAACTATACAAGATATCAACATTTAAATTCAACCGATTCACACCAGTATTTTCTAATGATACGAATTAAATACTTTAGTACTTTAAAGTGCGTAGGTTTGAGATAAATAATAACATCAAACACAGAATGTGGTCATCTTTCGACCTCAAAACACTCATCACCTTCGTCAAGACAACCCAGAAATTCTTTGATTATAGGCAAAGTTTCATACCCCCTACCACCAAACTGCTGAACCATAGCGAAGCTATAATCCTCACCATCCAGATTAAATGTCCCAATTACCCACGAATGCGCCCCCTCATAGACCTCACCCCCAATTCTTTCAGTAGCATCAGCAGACCCAGTTTTAATCCTCAACTTATACTCATTCCTCAAGTCGACTAAACTATTTGCAGTTCCCCGAGAATCACTAACTGTCGCCTCCATACCTTTACTAACAACAGCCAAAACACCATCATCAACACCTAAATTACCAAGATTTTGCGGAGAATTCTTATAAACCACATCCTCACCATCACTAATATAAGAAACAATATAGGGCCTAACAATATTCCCACCATTCACTAGTGATGCAGCAGTTACCGCCATTCGCAAAGGAGTTACCGTAACAAACCCCTGCCCAATAACCATATTACACATATCCCCTATAGACCAATACCTCCCACCGAATCTCCACACATATTCTGGAGTTGATACACCTCCAACATACTCCTCCAACAAATCAATCTCTGTAGGATCAACAAAATCAAATCGATCAACATAAGAAAGCAACTCTTGAATTGCCCCAGAAGGGGAGTACTCCCTCTCAAAGCTCCTACCCACATTACAAAAGTACAAATTACTCGACCTACCTAATGCCTCAACCACATTTACAGATCCCAAACTAACCCCATCCGCCTCACAAAAACTCACCGTATCGGATAAATCCTCACATCCCCTAGAAACATACCGTTGATCTACATTAATAACCCCAGAATCCAAACCAGCAACAGCAACAATTGGCTTAAATGTTGATCCTGGCGAGAGAACCATAGAAGTCGCCCTATTAAGCATTGGAGAAAGATCATCCTTTAGAACACCGACAACCTCATCCTCACGATCAGTATCTCCAAAAATTTCAGCATCAAACCCTGGATAACTAACCATAGTTTTCACCTCCCCCGTCTCACTTTTTAACACAACAACTGACCCTGCGACCGCATTACCACCTAGAACAGAATTACGAAGCGAAGTAGTAAAAAAATGTTGCCAACGTGAATCAATAGTCGTATGGAGATCATAACCACTTCGCAATCTTTGCAATTCAATCCGATCTTCATCACCCCCATCACCAACCACAACTTCAAATGCATTCACACCCACCAAATAACTATCATAATACCTTTCCAACCCCATCTTACCAACCCTACCATAAGAATTTTCATAATCACTTTTATAAGACTCTGAAACCCCCTCTCCCAAATACCCCACTACATGTGAATACTCTTCCACAAATGGATACCTCCTCTTTGTCCTTTCAACAAAAGTCACACCCCGCCCCAATGGAATAATTTCTTTTAATTCATCAAAAAGCTTTTTTGAAGGAATTTCATATACCTTAATTGCAGCATGATCCGACACACTTAACGATGAAATATACTGGGAGAATTCAGCAATATCTATATTATTTGTATCAATTTCTAATGTATATGTTTTCTCATCGAACGCAACCACTTTTCCATCGTCCGTAACTATTCTACCCCGTGGAGCAATTTCAACGTTTGTAAGATAAATATTCTCTAACGATCTTTTAAAATACTCATCTCCACGAATAACCTGGATTCCTAGGAGCGAATAAATACCCCCTAACATGATAAATAGAAACATAACCACGAGGATTGTATTTTTGCCCCTATATGATTGCATCATAGTCAATTTTTACTTTTTCGAGCAATTCAATTTCATCCAACAACAATTCAGTACCCCGAACAACAGAAGTCAAAGGATCACTGACAGCTACAACTTTCACCTTTAATTTCTTTGTGAAGTACTCCGCAACATTTCGAATCAAAGCCCCACCACCAGTCAAATAAACACCACTATCAATAAAATCTGCAACTATCTCAGGAGGAGCTTCTTCAAGCGCTTTTTTAGCTGCAACCAAAATCTTATCTAATACCGGAACGATCGCCTCGGAAACCTCTTGCTCTGTTAACTTCAGAGATTTAGGTAAACCCGTCAACAGATCCCGCCCTTTCACCTCCACCTCTCCCCCCCTACCTTTACCACCAGCAGAACCCAACATAATCTTCACGTCTTCAGCCATCGCCTTCCCAATAAGTAAATTATATTTTTTCTTAACATACATAAGAATAGCTCTATCCATTTCATTACCAGCTACACGAATCGATTTATCTACAATTATCCCCCCAAGAGAAATTACTACAATATCAGTGGTCCCACCACCAATATCGATAACCATACTCCCATGTGCTTGATTAATAGGAACCCTTGCACCAATAGCAGCAGCCATCGGAGCCTCAATAAGATAAACCTTACTTGCACCAGCTGATTTTGCAGCATCCACAACAGCCCTCATCTCCACTTCTGTAACCTGAGACGGAATACCAATAACAACTCGTGGACGCTTCAATCTAAGAACACCCCCAACCAAACCATATGCCCGCTTAATAAAATATCTGATCATTGCCTCAGTTGTATCAAAATCATGAATAACCCCATCTTGAAGCGGACTAACAGAAACAATATGAGAAGGGGTTCTCCCAATCATATGCCTAGCTTCCTCACCTACGGCAAGAATCTCACCAGTTATTTTATTCAATGCGACAACAGAAGGTTCATTTAACATCTGTCCTACCCCTTTCACAACCACTAAAGTATTAGCAGTTCCTAAATCAATACCAATATCATAAAGAAAAAAATCTAATAGTTTTTTCATAATAATTTCGAATGAATAAAGACAGTATATAATAGCGCATTTCTAGAAAACACAAAAAATCCCGCTTAAAAGCGGGATTTAAGAGTTAACAAAATTCTCTACCTAGAGATACGCGAACTGATCTCTAGTTTTAAGCCAAACCTTTCCGTCTTGCTTCAATTTTTTATAATAACGCATACTAATACGAATAGTTGTATCAGCACCATTAACTTTTACCTTAACTTTACGTAGATTTGGTCTCCATACACGTGGCTTTCGAGTAGCTTTATATGCCCATGGACCGCTTGTACCTCCAGCTTTACCTCGGTTATGCTGTCGTGTCCCTCCAGACATCACTCCTATTCCACTTGCTTCACATACACGTGACATAATGAATAGTAATAACAAATAGTAAACAAAAATTTTGTAGTCAAATTATAACATTGAATCTAGATTATTCAAGTAGAAATTGTTATACTTAGTCGTCCTGAGTTTAGGGCTGCAATTGAACCGAACACAATTGCTTAGGGAATTCAAAATCGCTTTACACCCGTGGGATAAAGTTGAGAATACCCACTTGACTATTACGGTCACAATTAAGCCCCGATTTGCTCAGGACTTATTTTATGGTAAAATCTTCTCCAAAATAAGCAGAAGACTGATTGGAGCTGGGATAGCTCAGTTGGTAGAGCAACGGTTTTGTAAACCGTCGGTCACGAGTTCGAGTCTCGTTCCCAGCTCCAATCAGTCTCAGAGTTCTTAGAAAATTATGCAGGGATGGCGGAGTGGTCAAACGCACCAGACTGTAAATCTGGCATCTTACGATTACGGGGGTTCGAGTCCCTCTCCCTGCACCACTTCTAAAATTGATACAACAATAATTTGCTGAGATAGCTCAGTTGGTTAGAGCGTTCCCATGGTAAGGGAGAGGTCGCGAGTTCGACTCTCGCTCTCAGCTCCACTACTATTAAAATTTTCACCACACGAAATAGTTTTTTATACATCCCCACCACTTTATTGATTCAGACATTCACGATAAAATACCTTATTAATTACAATCTATATTTCTCATGAACATAGAAGGTCGCAACCCGGTTATTGAAGTACTTAGATCAGACAAAGATGTTTCAAAACTATATATTCAAAGCCACTTAAATCAAGATACCAAGATAAACGAACTCGTAAAAAAGGCGAAACGAAGAGGTGTCAAAATTATACGGAAAAGTAAGAAAGAACTTGATCGGATTAGTCGAACTGGAAGTCATCAAGGAGTTATTGCAATTGCAAAACATATTGAAACAAAAACCATAGAAGAAATCATTTCAGATGCACGCATTAATGGAAAACCACTAAAGTTTATCTACATCAGGGAAGCATTTCACGAATATAATGTCGGAGCAATAATCAGAACTGCAGAATGCGCAGGATATGATGCTGTTATCCTACCGCCCAAATTATCTGTAACACCAAATATAGTAAGAGCCTCTATGGGAGCCTCTGAACATATCCCAATTTTAAGTTATTCATTATTTCCTCTAATAAAAGATCTCACCACTTTTGGGATTAAAGTTGTTGGAATAGAACGTGATGACTCCGCGAAGGAATACACAAAAGCAGATCTCACAGGAGATGTAGCTTTAATTGTAGGTGGAGAGGATAAACCACTCAGTAAACAAATTTTAGATAAATGCGACCAAACAATAATCATCCCAATGAGGGGGAATGTTAACTCGCTAAATATGAGTGTAGCAGCAGGACTCAGCATGTACGAAGTACTTCGACAACAAGAATTACACTCATAATTAAAAGAAAAACATATTATAATTGACCTAGAAGGGTATAAAACGATAAAATTCACCTGCTTTCTTTTATCTCAAACAATTTTTTCAAATGGCTAAGAAAGGACAACGTATAAATATAAAGCTCGTTTGCACCGAACCAGGAGGGAAGAAACATGCTTATTACACAACAAA
This sequence comes from Candidatus Dojkabacteria bacterium, assembly GCA_020429465.1. GTDB lineage: Bacteria > Patescibacteriota > Dojkabacteria > B142 > WJKM01 > JAGQLH01. Next base: position 12,856 of record JAGQLH010000021.1, read on the forward strand.
AAATCGTGTTAACGTAAAGGATAAGCTTGAACGAAAACGGTTCAACCCATACCTCGGTCGACACGCTGTATACGAAGAGAAAAAATTAAAATAATAAATTACGGACTAGCCTTTTCTGCAAGCGCGTAATTTGAATACATAGTACACCATATGGATTTGCCGTGTGGGCTTGTAGTTTAATCGGTAAAACAACGGTCTCCAAAACCGTAGTCCTCAGTTCGATTCTGGGCGAGCCTGCCAGTATTATGTTTACTATATCTATTAGAAAGTACTTAACGTGGCATTACAACCTATACGATTTGTAAAATCAATTGTTGCGGAAATGAAGAGAGTCGAATGGCTTGCATTTCCTGAACTTATGAAATATAGCGGTTTAGTAATCGCTTTTGTTGTTATATCAACTATTGTTATTGCATATACTGACATATTACTTATTGGGACTCGCGGTATAGTTGCGAATTGTTTTGATGAAGATAATTTCACGCAATGTGCTAGGGAAGAACTAGGATGGGCTACTCCAGAAGAAGAGGTTAGCATAGAGCCTGAGGTAAGTACCCCTGAAGAATCTGTAGAAAACACAGAAGAGATAACAGACGAAACTAATACCGATGAAAACACTAATTAGTATACATTAACTACAAACTTATGGCAGAAAAATCAATAGAATCATCAAACAAGCTAGAGTGGTACATTATCAAGTCCTACGCAGGACAAGAGAATACCGTTGCAAACAATATCCGTCAAAGAATCAAAGCTAACAACCTTGAAGAGTCTGTGGTTGATGTAGTTGTGCCCACACAAGAAAAAATCGTAGTAAAATCTGGAAAAAAGAAAACTATCCAAGAAAAAATATTCCCTGGCTACATACTTATTAACATGATTATGGATGATAATACCTGGCATGTAGTAAGAAATACTCAGGGAGTGACTGGTTTTGTAGGTATTAACAAAAAACCTACACCACTTAGTCCAAAGGAAGTAAAAGGTATTATGGAGTTCATGGAGGTGCAACAACCTTCATTCGAAGCTTCATTCGAAGTTGGAGATTCAGTAAAAGTACTCGATGGACCATTTAGTGAATTCATGGGATCAATAAGTGAAATAAATGAAGGAAAAGGACAAGTTAAAGTTCTTCTCTCTGTATTCGGACGAGAAACACCTATTGTTCTTGATTTCTTACAAGTGACTAAAATTTAAATATCGAATAAATCCAAAGTGCCTCTCATCTGTTTTGGATTTTAAGTATAAATAAAACTGTTACCTTTTAAATATAAAAATTGCTATGGCTAAAAAAGAAATAAAAACTATCATGAAGCTCGAGATAGAAGCTGGAAGAGCTACACCTGCACCACCTATTGGTCCAGCGCTTGGACAGCACGGAGTACCTATCCAAGACTTCTGTACCAGATTCAATGACATGACCAAAGATATGATGGGATATCGAGTACGGTGCGAACTCACCGTATTTGAAGATCGGACATTTGATGTCAAATTGATGGGAATCCCAGTTGCAAATCTTATCCAAAAATCTCTTGGACTAAAAAAAGGATCTGGAACACCTAACCTACAAAAAGTCGGTAAAATTACACAAGCACAAATCAGAGAAATTGCAGAGAAGAAACTTGAGTACCTTAACACGAAGAAAATTGAATCAGCAATGAAAATCGTTGAAGGAACTGCAAAAAGTATGGGATTGACTATCGTTTAACCCCTCTACTCTATTCCATTTTAACTACATTATGTACACCCATAATGCAGGAGGTTTATTTATTACACAACGTTACATGAAACGTTCAAAAAATTACAAAAAAGCTGTAGAAGGTATTGATTCAACAAAAACTTATACAGTAGCAGAAGCTCTAGAATTAGCTCAGAAAACATCATACTCAAAATTTGATGGGAGTATTGATGTAATAATCAATCTATTGATTCCTTCTAAGAAAAAAAATGAATCAGTACGTGGTAGTCTCACATTTCCTCACCAAGTAGGAACAAAATCAATCAAAATTGCGGTTATTACTAATGATAACGATATTAAAACAGCTGAAGCTGCTGGTGCAGATGAAGTTGGAAGTAATGACCTTATTAAAAAAATTGAAGAAGGATACACAGATTTTGATATCCTTATTGCAAGTCCAGATATGATGCCTCAAGTTGCTAAATTAGGACGATCACTCGGACCAAAAGGACTTATGCCTAATCCGAAGAATGAAACAGTAACAGCTGACCTAGAACGAGTAATCAAAGGTTACAAAGCTGGAAAAGTAGATTTCAAAGTTAATGAGCAAGGAGCGGTAAAAGGAAGAATTGGTAAAGTTTCTCAAACTGCTAAAGAATTAGAAGAAAATTTCAAAGCATTTTTCTCTACTGTTCATGCAGATACTCGAATTTTTGGACCAAACCGGCTTAAATCGGTATATGTATCGGCGACAATGGGACCGTCATTTAAAATTGATAAATCTCATCTGGTAGAGTAATTTTTTGCCATAAAGTTTTTACGGCCACCTTTTAAAAGGTGGCCTTTTTCTTGCAAATACATAGATAATTTGGCTATAATACACCTGTTCCATTTAAGAACGTTAGCAATTCCAAACGGAATGTAAGACTAGCCGAGATGGTAATCAACAGAAAACGCATAATTTGCAGTTCTGTTTATTATATATCCCGGTAACGGGATTTTTTCTTTTTATAACTTCTTAGCAAAACGACATGGCAAGATCTCGAAAACAAAAAGAGCAGCTGGTCAAAGACTATGTTGAGAAGATCCAGTCATCGAATGCCGTGTACATCCTTGAACCAAAAGGAGTAACTGCAAATCAGTCAACAGCACTAAAAAAAGCATTGTATGACCTAGATTCTTCATATAACGTAGTAAAAAACAGCTTATTTAAAATTGCATTAGATGAATGCGGCTTAGACGTTGATGAATCAATAATTGATAATCAAAAAGCTGTTGTGTTCTCAGGTGAAGAGGTAACAGAATCAGCAAAAATCATAAAAACATTTTCAAAAGATAATAAAGATAGACTCAGCATTCTAGGTGGTTATCTTAAAGGTAAGAAAGTAGGCGCAAATCAAGTAGAAGCTCTTGCAGACTTACCACCTCGAGAAGTTGTACTTGCTCAAGTACTTGGAACTATGAACGCTCCTATAAGTGGATTCGTTAATGTACTTGCTGGTAATGTTCGTGGCATTGTAAACGTAATCAATGCAATTAAAGATCAAAAATCAGAATAAGCTAACTATTTTTATAGTTACTAAATAATTACTTTTTATATTTTATATTTACATTATGGCAGATGACGCAAAAAAAACTGAAGACAAGGCAGTTGAGCTAACTGGTGATGCTAAAAAAATCGCTGACATGCTTGAAAAAATGACTGTTCTTGAATTATCAGAACTCGTA
>JAGQLH010000022.1 GCA_020429465.1 Candidatus Dojkabacteria bacterium
ATCATATACAAATTTGTCAGCCTCTTTCCTATTAACTCCTTTCGGAATAGTAACATGAATAGTACCGTCAGACTTGATTTTAAGTGTTAAACGCTTGGCTCTACTGGAAGTTTTTACGGTATAAGAAAAATCTTGCATGTAGTATTGTATCAGCTTTTTTTATGTTTAAGAGCTGATGACTACATCAACATCGAATCTCTTTCCTAATTGAGAAAGCTCTCGTTTTGAATATCTATCAAGTTTTCCTTCAAGTTCTGATGGTTCTGCTGTAATGATAGTTTTTAGTTTCTGTCCTGCAATAAGTTGTGGGTAGATAATATATTCTACTCCTTTGTCATAAAAATATTGAGCATCAGTATCGTTTGAAACTGTAAGGATTAATGGGGTAGTAATTCCTTGCATATGTTTGAATTCTAGAAGTTTATCGTTTGAAGATCTATCTGAAATTGTTGAAAGTATCAATCGAGCTGAATCTAAATTGAGGTGTTCATATAAATCAGTATCATTCATGTCCCCATAGATTATTGAGATACCCTTTTCACTTAATCTTTCAACAGTTTTAGGATCGTGGTCAACAAGTAAAAAATTATCTGGATTTGTGAGTATTTCTGAAAGTAGATCTTCTGCAAGTCTGTAAAATCCAAAAATAACGATGTGATCTTCAAGTTTTTTCTTATACGATCCTCTTTTTTGACTTTTTCTGAATTCAAAAATTGATAATACAGGTTTCAACCTATCATATAACCATTGGCTATAGTAAATCATATAGCTTGAAACAGACATAGTAATTCCACCTACAAGTGTTAGGATAGCGATTTCATTGGTAGTGAGATGGCCAAGATTTAACCCCAGGGCAGCGACTAATAGACTGAATTCTGATATTTGGGCTACCGTGAGACTAATGAAAAAATTAGTTCGTTTGTTATACCCGAGTAATCCCATAATAATCATGACTATTAATGGATTTCCGATAAGTACGAATGCAGAGAAAACAAGTGCTGGACCAATAATACTGGAAAGAGAGTCAACTGACGTATGAAGACCTAATAGAACAAAAAAGACTGTTAGGAAAAAATCTCGTAAGGATCGAGTCCAACTCTCAATCTGCAGGCTTTCTTTACTTGAGGAAAGTGAAATTCCGGCCAATAATGCCCCAATTTCGATTGAAAATCCAAAAAATGGTGAGGATACAACTGCTGCTAGAATGAGCGCCCATGCTATGACGAGTAGAAATAATACTTCTCTATCGTGCTGTGTTTGCTCAATTAGCCATGGAAGTATATATTTTGACATAACCCACATAGCAATAATCAACAACGGGATTTTGATCATGAGAGAGCCAATTTGACCGATAACACTTCCTTCTGCACTCCCTGATGAACCGAATGTAACAAGTCCAATGAGGATAAGCATAGCCGCGAGATCCTGAACAAGGAGGAATCCAATCGATATTTTCCCATGAAGAGTATTGAGTTCTCTTTTAGTGGAGAGGAGTTTTACAATAACAATTGTACTACTGAATGTGAGTGCAATGGCTATGTATATAGCAGTAACTGATTGAAACCCCTGTACTTTTGAGAGTAAATATCCAAATAATGTGGTAAAGAGTATTTGTCCAATCCCAGTAACAAGTGCAACTCGTCCAAGTTTTTTCAAATCACCAATATTTAGCTCAAGACCTAATATAAAAAGCAGGAATGTTATTCCAATCTGTGAAAAAAGTTCAAGACTTTCAATCCCTTCATGGGGGATTAGCTCGGTGCTTCCAATTATTACTCCCGCCAGAATATACCCTAAAAGAGGTGGTTGGCGAAGTTTGTTGGCAATAAGCCCTAGTAATGAGGCGAGCGTGATAAGTATGGCTATTTCTGCAAAACCTGTCATTAATACCGTGATAAATCAACTAAATCAGTCTATAATAGTCTATATTTCTGTATGCTTGAAGTCAACGAAATGAAAAAATTTAACATTGATATCACACGTTTTCAGACAGGGATATTGGTTGGATTACTAAGTGTTACTCCCCTTCTCTTCAGTTCTTCGTATGATTTGATTTATGAGTTACCAAAAATTACGTTTGTGAAAGTACTTATTTCGTTATTAATTATTTTGGAACTGGTACGAACTATTCAATCATTTTTAAGTACGTCTACAATTACAGTCCCAATGCCGCAAAATAAGTCGATGCGTATACTAATATCTTGTAGCGTGATATCCCTGTTTTGGTTGAGCATTACAACCATCTTTAGTAGTAATACTATTACCAGTATCTGGGGAAATTATGATAAAAGGTTTGGTTTGGTAATGATACTTTATCTTGTTAGTTTAGCTGTATTAAGCGCTAAGATCATAAGGGCAGATGCTTCAGCTTTTTTTAAATTACTTTCATATACACTACCAATTACAATTACAATAAATTTTGTTTTTTCGTATGGTCAACTGTTTCGTGGTTTCTTAGATCTTAATCTTACTGAAGGCCGTGCTGTAGGTACTTTTGGTCAATCGAATTTTCTTGCTGGATATATGCTTATGTGTATTCCTCTACTTCTTTTCTTTTCTTTTAGTTCAAAACGTCTCGCCTTACGACTATATTATGGATTACTTGCGTTATTTGGAGGGATATGTGTTGTATGGGCAGGCTCCCGACTCGGTTACATTTTTCTGATTCTAGAAGTAGCAGCGACCTGTCTGTATGGGATATTTAGATTAAAAAAGGGTGTGTTACGAATAATTCTTATTAGCTTTATTAGTATCCTTGCTGTGGTCTCATCTGTTGGGTTTATTATATATAATTCAAGATTTAGTGAATTTGGCATTATAGATCAGACACGTAAAGAAATTTGGCATGCGTCAATTGATGCAATTATTGATAATCCGATATTTGGATATGGTTTGGATACACAGGGATATAGTATCCCAACGTATATGTATAAAAATGGTATTTCTACACCGGTAGCAGTAGATCGAGCCCATAATGAGTATTTAGATAGTGCACTTGTTACTGGAATCGTGGGGGCAGGATTAGTCTTCTTTTGTATGATTGTCATGGTTTATATGTTTTGGGGACATAAACGAACTACACTTCCAGGCTATAAACATGCTGTGATTTTACCTATCGTGAGTATTCTAGTTCTCTTCCTTCTTCGGTCACTTGTACACCTTAACGGTATCGTCCATTACACACTATTTTCGATTATGATTGGAGCAGGATTAGCACATGTAGATCCTAGAATAAAAAGAACTAGACTTATATCCTTAAAAAGTAAAATTTTAGTAATGATTATGTTTATCGGTGTACTTGGTTTTACGCTGTGGGGAGGACAGTATGCATTCTCGGAGCTGAAGGCAAATTCTTACTACAGAGAGTATTCAGCAACCCAAGATGCAGACTTTTTGCGACTTGCAATCGAACATGATCCTTGGCAGGTTCGATATAGAATTGAATTTTTGGGAGTTCAATTAGGACGAAAGATTAAACCAGATTTTGAAACAGTTTTGCCAGAACTATTTCAAAATCAGAGCCGAAGTTATTCACAGCAGTACTATTATTCTGGGCTATATTATGAGTTTACTGGTAATGAAAAAGCTGCTTCCGAATACTATAAGAAAGCATATGAAATTGAACCGGTAAGAGACTTATATAGATTTGAAAACGAGTAATCGTTAAGTAGTCAGAAGATTTGATGAACCTAAATCTTTACATACCTTTACAAGTTCACAGATGAGTTTGTCGTTAAAAAAGTTTGCAGAGAAAGACTCAGCATCTATGATCCCTATTACTTCTCCTTCAGGTGAATATATTGGACAACAGAATTCACTTAAGACCTTTGCGTCGCATTCGTAATATGCACCAGTGAATGTACGGACGTCTTTTACAATGACAATTTTTCCGGTAAGACCTACTGTAGTGTTGTTACTCTTAGCCGCAAATTCTTCAGTAAGTGGAAATTCTGCTCTACTGTATGCGCCTCTGTATGCTTCTTTAAGTAAAATAGGCTCTCCGTTTAAATTGGTTGTTTTCCTATATATGCCTATCCAGTCAATTTTATATTCATCTTGGATTAGGTCCAATAACTGGTTGAGCTTCCAGATACGTTCAATTTTTTCGGTATCGTCAGATCCTTTTATTGAAAGCAATGGGCTAAGATCGTACTTCTCTTCAGCAAGGCTTCCATCTGCTGCGGAACAAGTTCCATCATTTGTGAGTTTTGGTACTTTGAAACGTAGGAGCGTATCAATCTCTTCTTTATTTAAATCAGGGGAATCCATGTGTGAAACTTTTTTGACGTAGTCGCTTAAAGTTGATTCGTCACATGGGGCTGTAAGCTCTGTAATTCCAATTCTTTTTAAGTAATCATGCATATTGAGTATGTAAGAAATTGTTTGCTATTTTACTATGCTATGTCTGAATGGGCAAATTTACTATCAATCTAAGAGAGAATGTAGTATCGCAGTGTTCTTTAAAGTAAAAATCTTTTTATTATAACCAATATGAGACTCTTCTTTTAATTTTTCGAGCGATCTACTTGTGGTTTCTCTCGTGACACCAGCATATTTAGCGAGTTCTTCGTGTGTGAATTTTTTTGTAAATACTATAATTCCTTCTGAGTCTTTTGCAAAATATTTCGAAAGGTATAGAAGTGTTGCGATTACTTTCTGTTCTGCCGTATAGGAGATTAACTGTGTAGTTCTCGTGACAAGTTGGTCAAGTGCAGAGAGTATTCGTGGAGTAAATTCTGCAAGTAGAAATGGATTTGAATGAATAAACGAAGTAAAATCTGCTTTTGGTGCTGTGTATATTTCTAATTCGGTCATAGCTTCAAAGTAGTGTCTATTTGGGATGTCTCCTAATGCCCATGTCATGGGAATATACACTTTTGGTCGATATATATGAATTGTAACTTCTGTTCCATTTTTGGAGGTAGCATATTGACGAGTATATCCTGAATCAATGAAATATGTGTCTGGATCGGTATCTGAAGGGGTTAGTAAGTGAGTTCCTTTTTTGACGTGTCGTTTTGGGTATGAGTAATAGAATTCAGTTATAGTATCGAGTAAATCTTTATCCACTATACGTATGATATAAAACGTTAATTGGTATGAGTATACTATATGTAGTCGAGGTTCGGAAATTTAAGGCTCAGGGGTAGGTGGGAATGAAAAACTGCTCATATATTCGGTATATTTATCAAGCAAATCAGGTGCTTTAGTATCCCCAGCATCGAGACGCTCACGTAAGAATTCCTCTATTCCAAGAGGGGATGTAAATTTTTCTGTACTATTTCCATTCTCTCTTAATCCCATTGCCAATTCATCTGCTACGTTTAGCCAGTAATTTACTTTTACCTCATATAATTTGATATCACCTGTAGATTCATTTTCGGATTTTGTATGAAAAATATGAGCAAGTTGAACAGCCTTTATAATTCGGAATGCAGTCAACTGGTGAAATTTCTCCAATGGTAAATCACTTTCTTCCCATTGATTATTAAACTCACTAAGAAGTGATATATAAAGTTCGTAATCATTAGTCATAGCATGATTGAGTAGTCTTGCCCAATCTTCCATTCGATTCCCCAGATGAGTTTCTCCGAAATCAATAATTTTAGCCTCATTTTCTGTGGGGAATAAAAAATTATGAATTCCAAGATCACCATGAACTACATAGCTCCAGTCATTGTGATCAGAATCCGGCAAGATACTTGAGAGCAGATGATCTAGATCTTTAGAAAGATTTGGGAAATTACTTGGAATTTTTGTACTGATATTTGGTAACCAGTTTCGAAGTGCTTTTATTTCTGCTCGAGTTTGTTCAAGACCACGATTAGAAGCGCCGAAAATTCTTTTAAGTCTACTGTCTGAGGTAAGTATTTTATGTAGTTCACCCTCTGGCTTAGTGGAATGGATTTTATTAAGAGTAGTTATCATATTTTCTGCCTTTTTAATTGCAGGAGTTGTATCTTTTGCATCGTTTGGAATCCATTCCATTCCGATTAAGCTATAAGGAGGATCTTTGTCAGTATTATCAAAATAGTAAGGTGGCATAGCTGAAGGAGGTATTACATCTCCGAGTTCACTGTAGGAATATGCGCATATTGCTCTTTGTATTGCGTGTTCTTCAAAGGCTACCTGTCTTTGAGCACCAAGTATAATTTTGTATGCTAAATCAGGTTTTCCGGTAAATTGATCAAGAGTGGGATTTGATAGTCTAATAACACATGAATTACCTCCTCTTCTCGAAGGAATGAGCTCACTAAAAGTCCCTACTTCAAAAAGAGTACTCGGTCTAAGAATATTGGCTATAACAGGAGGTACTTCTTGTCCGTCATTCAGAAGCATAGGCTTTATAAGTGGTTGATGAGTATCAGACATTATGGTCTGATTTATATGTAATAACTATATATTATATCTTATAGTAATAAACACGTCTAGTGTATAGAAAAATTGTATTTAACCATATTTCTAAGTTAGAATGAAATGTTATCAATCTGCCCATGAACTGGAAACGAATAGAAACAATTGTAAAAAACCAGCACATAATCTGGTTCATTTCTCTGTTAGTAATTGCAGGGATTTTTTTCTCGTGGGTTGCATCCTATGGAGGGGTAACAAATGCAATTCATTTGGAAGAATATGACAACCTATATCTCTCTTTACTTCCAGATAGAACTGGAATGATTCCTATAAAAATAGATATGCTGGATGTTTACTCCCCTTCTAAGTTTACTTTTTCCCAAGTTGACTTTGAAACACAACAAGAAGAAGTATTTCATACAATACAATTGGATAATGAATACAAGAGTAATGAGCCATACCTAGGATGGATAGATACGCATCTTGTTCTAATTGGTGCGCTTAGTGATTATGGAATGTGTACTCCCTTACGTTCTGAAAGTGCGTTGATCTACAATACGATTACAAAATCTCTCCAGAATATTACCTGTGTGACTCGCACACAAGATGAAGATGAATTATTTGATAAGCATTTTATTGAATTATTTATCGCATATTATGACAATCCTGAAAAATTTAAAGTTTTCCCACTTGAATACTCAACTGCATACTCAGATGGAGGCTACGTACTCCAAGATATGGAGCTAGGTACTATCTATTTGCTAAGTCGCTATACTCAGCAGATAGAAGAGGATGAACAGTACTTCTTTAGAGATATTCGAAGAGATCTCAGCCCATTTGTAAATAATCCTCGGATAAACAATCAAGGAGGTATTATTTCATTGGAAGGTCAGCAGATATATTCACCGAATGCAGATTACTACTTTGTTCAAAAGGATGTGGATTACCTTAACTGTGGAACGATAGAGGGGTGTCAGGTAAAGCGGTATATTGATCTTTATTATGCAGATGGTCGAAAAATACGTACTATTTTCGTAGGGAAAATTGATAGCTCTCAACAAAAGTCTAATCTTGGATACATTGGGTATACTGATTTTTGGACTAATGATAATGAATTAATTATCCCTCAGGAAGTAAATGATTCTCATACTGTACTCCGTATAGTGGTCCCGTAAATAGTATGTTATGATTGTTTGTGATGTACTCTCCATTATGTAATTAGAGTGTTCCTCATGCTTTGCATAGCAACTATTTTACCTCTTAATTTTGGTTTTATGGATTACATAAAACACATACCAAAGGGAGCTTCTACCCTTTGCGCAATAGTTATATTTTCTTTTTTTTCTTCACCTCTCGATATTTTTGCGACTGAAGATGATTCAAGTTCATCGTCTGATGAGATTGAATTCGAGCTCGAATTTGAAGATGTATCCTCTGACTACCTATATAAATCAGAAATCAAATTTGTTCATGATGAAGGTTTCGCAAGTGGATTTAGTAGTGGACTTTTTATGCCTGAGAATAATATTACACGTGCAGAATTTATAAAGATTCTCATTAAATCCAAATTTGATGATTCACTTATTGCTGGATGCCACGAACGGGTTCTTGATGATTCTTTTCCCGATGTATCTGAAGACAATGTATTTTCTGATTATATTTGTATTGCAAAGGAATATAAAATTGTAAAAGGATACCCAAATGGTGATTTTGGACCAAATGATTTTATTAATTTCCCGCAAGTATCTAAAGTTCTGACTAGAGCTTTAACAGACACAGATTTTTCTGAAGAAGCTGATGTATTTGCATATGTAGACTATCTTCAATCCCTTGGTTTAATACCTCCAACGATTGAAGATAATAATGAGCTTTTAGATAGGGGGGAAATGGCATACCTTATAAAGAAATTTAAAGTAGAGTATTCTTACCTTGACGATTCTTTTGGCTCAATGGACCCATCATCTATTGATCTTACAGGTGTTATTTCTGCATCGGAAGCTATAGCAATAGCACAAGGAGTTACAAATGAAGAATCATTCTGGAAAGTTGAATTAGAATATGAAAATGGGGTTTTGGTATATGAAGTAAAACTTGGTACTTATGAAGTTAAAGTCGATGCTATCACGGGGACTGTTGTCGAGATTGAATTAGACGATGATAATTCAGATTCAGATGATTCGGATGACGACGATGATGATAATTCAGGTTCAGATTCAGATGATTCGGATGACGACGATGATGATGATTCGGGTTCTAGTAAATAGTATACTGAGATCATTAGAAAAAAAGCCTTCAATTGTAGAAGGCTTTTTTTGTTGTAATTATAATCACTCGAGTGATTACAATCCTCATATTATCCGTATTTCGTATCGTTGTCCCGTGATGTAGGAATTATTTTTGGGGGAATTAGAACGTTATAGAAATGTTTTGTAATGCACGTTCCGATACTCTCTCCTCTTCTCCGTATTGTGTTAATAATTCATTTATTAAGTTGTGAGACTCAGCTTTGCAAGAACATTCATTGATTGTTCTTGTTACCGAAGGAAATTGCTGTTCAAGTTTATAGAGTGTCGCATCGTTGTATTCCATAAGGTGTTCGTATGTTTCTCTTACTGTTTCCACTTGTTCGTCTGTTGTTATATAAATATCATATGCTTTGAATTGATCTAATGCATCTATAACAGCTTCATTACCTAGAAACCGGGCTTTATGATAGAGATAATATTCTTCAATTGTGTCTATAGAGTTCCCAAATATAAAATCTCTTAAAACGTGTACGAATGTTCTTTCGGAGTGTGGCACGAGCGTTTCTATTTCAATCGAGCTCTTATCTTTAAATTGATTTTTTCCAAGGTCGATAAGTTCAATTTGTTGTGCAATTTTGGCGTTCAATTTACTGAAGATAGACTCTCCAATTACATTTTTTTTATAAAGTGATTCGTACGTTTTTTTCTCGGTTTTTAGGCAATACTTAAGAAGGATTTTATTGGTTTGGTAGAGGTATTTTTCCTCCGGAATAATCGAATATTCGTGTTGAAATTTATCTTTTAGACGCTTTAACTCTTTCTTTACTTTTTTGATTTGGGATTCATAGACTTCTTTTGTAATCTCTTTAATCGTATGAAGTTTATCGAGATGGAGTAGCAACTGCTTTGTAATTAGGAGCTTTATAATAATAATTTCGAGTTGATTTGTTTGATCAATTGAATCAAGTTTAAGTTTCTTTACTACTGCTTTCATACTTAAGGCATTGAAAAACAAAGTGAATAGAACAATTCCATACGTAATTATGAGGAATAGATCCTTGAATTCAAAAGAATCTGGTAATGAGATGGAAAGTGCTAATGGTAAAACTCCACGGAGTCCTCCCCAATTAATAACATGCATCCATTTCATAGGGAGTCTATTACTTGATTCATTGAAACTATTGTATATACTCCCAATACTATAAACAGCAGTTGATCGTGCTATAAGAACTGCTGCTATTGAAGCAGAAACAATCTTCCAATTTTCGAAAATTAGCGCTACATTTACTTTTAATCCAATTAGTAAAAATACAACTACTGTTGCTATAAAGACCAAAAAATGCCAAATGCTTGTTAATTGTTTAAATACTCGAGGAGATATTTTATTTCTTCCGAAATTACCAAGCACAAGCCCAGCCATAAGCACTGAAATTACTCCTGAAACATGTAGAAATTCTTCAGCAATAATAAATGAACTAAATGCTAGGACAATAGTGAGTCCTATTTCTACAAAGTGTGCATCTGAGATGAATGAAATTATTTTTGAGAATAAAATTCCAAGTAACGCGCCAATAATAAGACCTCCTAGTGTGATATAAATAAAACTTCCAAACCCTTGAATTACCATTGAGCTGACAGAACTATTTGTACTTGTTTGGAGAAGTAATAGTGATACAATTTTAAATAGTACAAGAGATGTCCCATCATTAAAGAAGCTTTCTGCATCAATTAATAGGTTGAGCTTTAAGGGTACCCCCATTTTTTTTAGAATGGTGAGGATAGCTACTGGGTCGGTTGAAGATACAATGCTCCCAAGTAGAAATGAAGCTAAGAATGGTATGTCAAAAATGAAATAGAGTGGTAATGCAACAATAATTGTCGATAGAATGAGTCCGATAGATGCAATTAGAAATGCTGGTAATGCTATTTTTTTGAAAACCCTAGAATCGAAGTTGAATGCAGATTCGAATAATAAAATTGGGAGTAATATAAATAGTACTAGGCCAGGGGTAAGTTTGAATGATGATAGTAATTCTAGATTTAAGGGCGCGAGTAACAATCCAGCTAATACCAGCAATACTGGAAATGGAATAAACTTCAATTTTTTTGCAAAGAGAAATAGTATGCTTGCTAAGAGTAGCATTGCACTGAAAGCAAGAACTATTTCAAGGTAAATTTCGGAATGCATATTTACTATATCAAAAGAACATGTCGATGATACTCCTCTTGAGGTTCTTTTGCAAGATAAACTATGAGTTATTATACTATTTAATCAATATATATAAAAGAGGTTGCGTAAAATGAAACGATCATTATTCTCTTACGAACTACCAGAAGAATCGATAGCATATTATCCACCGAATCAGCGAGGTACTACTCGATTATTGCAAGTACATAAAAACAAGAAAAATTATAAGTCTAGAATGTATAAAGATATAGTTGATTTACTTCACAAAGGAGATGGTTTAGTAATCAATACTACTAAAGTTGGGAAATTTCGGATAACAACAGAATCTCACCTTGGAAAAATCGAATTATTATTTTTACATCCAATTGATACTGATGAGATTGAATGGAAAGTTCGGATAGGAGGTATAAAAAATCTCCCTCAAAATAAACTATTTGAATTTGGTAAAAACTATAGACTTGAAATCTTTGAGAAAAATGAACTCTATTTTATTAGGTTTATTCGAGGTAGTGCTCGTGCATTTTTCCTTCAATATGGAACAGTGCCAATCCCTCCGTATCTTCGAAGAAATGCTGAAACTATTGATGAGGAACGCTACAACACTCTGTTTTCAAAACAAGAACAATCTGTTGCTGCTCCTACAGCAAGTTTAAATATGACAGATGAACTGCTATCTCAGTTGCGGATGAAAGGAGTGAATATAATTGAGGTTGAACTTTATATTGGATGGGGAACATTTGCTCCTATCCATTCTGAAAATATTGAAGATCATAGGATTCATGAAGAGTACTACGTAGTCCCAAAAGAAGCTTCAGATATGATTGCACATGTGCGAAGTTTAGGAAAATATATATGGGCACTTGGAACAACAGCAGCTCGTGTTCTAGAATCGGTAGGTAGATCTGATGGAACAATCAATTCGGGAGAAGGATGGACAAATATTTATATTTATCCGGGGTATACATGGAATGTTGTAGATCATCTTATTACAAATTTTCATGCTCCAGAGTCGTCTTTACTTGCGATGGTAGCATCTTTTGCTGGACGTGAATGCATATTGGATGCTTATAAGTATGCACTTGAACAGGATTATAAATTTCTAAGTTATGGGGATAGTATGGTTATTATGTAAAACTGTGAATCATACCTCCAGTGAGAGCTGTTATAAGTACGGATGACCTTCTGATATTCTTAGTAAAATGATAATTTTCAGGTGTGCTCTATACTTATGTAATCAATATTTGGATTATACTCAATTGCTATAGCTACATTCTCTATAATTTTTTGGTATAATTGGTCTGCTTTTGAATCTTCAGGTGATGGGAGATCGTCTAATGGTAGGACACCGGCCTTTGAAGCCGAGAATCCAGGTTCGAGTCCTGGTCTCCCAACTTTATTCCCCTACCCCGTATAATAAAGATTTATCCTCGTATATATCCTAGAATTTTACATCCTAAATTTACTACTATAATTTTTAGTGAAAAAATAAACTGTCTGTAGCGAATACAGGAGTTTGATTGGAATCGTATCTTCCCAAATTAGTAGATCAATCAAATGAGAATGCTTTTACATGACTTCATTGTTATGCCTTGTAATTCGTTACACCTATTGATAAATAATTTGCGACATCTTATTAACTCAGTATCATGAAAAAGTTATAGTACTCGATACTATTAAGATTCTTGCGGATGCTACCGTAAGAGAGTTAATTTCTTAGGTTGCTAGATTTTCTCCAAAGAGTGATTGTGTGAGACGTTCTACCAGATAGAATGTTCTATTTTGAGGATCTATACGCTTAAATTCTTTATGAGAACCCCAAATTAGCCGCGCTTCCCCATGGACATATGTAGTATTTCTTCCGGGAGAATAGAATTCTTTATTTTCCATATCAATCAAATACATTGCATGGAATTCGCCACCTACTACTGACCTAGTATTTTGTTGGACATAATCTGTCATATCCTGTGGGAATGCATGCATTGAAAAAGCAATTGTCGCTATGTTTGGAACGCTTATTCGAAGTGCTTTAGGAACTTTGTATTGTGCATTTACGTAAGATCGAGCTGATTCATGGAGCTTTTGAAAATGTTCAAGATGTTTTGGTTGATCGTCGAAATTATGTATAAAAAAATAGTCTGTAAATGGAAGAATAAGCATAGATTTTCCTGATTTCTCTGCATATATGTCACTCGAAAATTGCTCATCGGGGAACTGCTTATTTCGCTCTGCCGTAATATCCTGAGAGGTAAAAAATGCTGTAATTTTATCTATAGGCATCATAATTATGTATTTGGAAAATTCTTAGTTATCGCAATTTCCGTCTATCAAATAGTGCTCGTAGAACACCATCAAATGCTACATCAAGTAAAAGAATGATTATGAAAGCAATTGCGGTGGTGAATTCTATCACAACACCCTCGTACTGGAAATCTTTTACGATCCCGATGAATGGGTCATGTACAATATCTGAAATAGCATATATGAATCTCACGAAACTACTTGAAGTAGAAGCGTTAAACAATTTAAGAGCAAATCTAAGCGCAAGTACAAACTCTATTACTTTAAATATCCCATTTCCTAGGGAGTAAAGAAGTTTCTCTGTGGTGCTTGATTCCAATTCTTCTGATCCTACTTCAAAAACGACAGCGATAATTACGTAAAACATTGCACCAATTACTGAAGAGATATCTATGACAGAACGTGAACCTAATCTAATATCCGGGAACATACCAACCCAGGGCTGGATAAGAACATCAGTAAATTCATACCATAGATTTACAAACATCGAAGCTTCATTCGCTCCAATTAGCTTAAGAAATGCTCTAATTACAATAAATGTAACCACAATTCCGAGAATTGAGTAGAGAATATTTCTGAATTTTTCAAAGGGTTTCCTGGATTGTGCCATTTGATGCAGAGAATCGATATATTTGGTATAATGTAGACGTTTTATTCTACTATATTCTATCAAAGACTTATGGCGTCTACATCAAAGAAAAAGAAACAATTAGATACAGATATGTACAGTAAAATCGTACGCGAACATTCTATTCTTTGGGATATATTAGAGATTGCTAAGAAAGAATATAATTTTCCTGTGGACAGTGTTCTAGAAATTGGATCAGGGACGGGTAATTATCTCACTGATTTTCTTATTAAAAAAGAACGTGCAGGAGAGATAGAAAAATTTTATGCAATTGAGCCTGTTGATGAGTTTTTTGAACGTTCAAAACGAAGTGTTGTTAGATTAAGTCGTACAGATGCTACAGCACATGAGTATTTTGGAGGGAATCCTTTTGATATCATTACGTTTTCGTTCGTATACAATCATATTCATCCGGATAAGAAGAAGACATTCTTAAATAATGTATATAGTAATCTTCGAGATGAGGAATCACGTTTAGTGGTTATAGAAAGTTTCATTCCTGAGTATGAAGAGGGTAAAAAATCTGAGGCAGAAGAAAAACATATGCAAGCGCATAAAGATTACGCAGATCTTACAGATAATTCATATATTGCTCGATACCTTAAAAAAGTTGAAAAAGGAGACTACGATGATCTTCTAATTGGACCGTACAAATCTACACTTAAAGAGTTTGTAGGGTACCTAGACCAAGTAGGGTTTGATGAAATCACAGTACAGAAATTTACTGGTAAAAGTAAATCTGACTGGGATACACTTGGGTATCATGTAATCACTGCTGTTAAAGAGTAAAATTTCTCTTTTTTCCTACACACTACCCCACATAATATAGTAAATTGACATATCTGAATTGGTTAATTTATTAGTTGTGGGTATTTCATGCAAGATCAGTACGAAAATATTATTTCCAAAGCTGATAGCTTACTTATTGTTGTAGCCCATCCTGATGATTTAGATGTGATGGCAGGAGGTACGATAGCACGAGCGCGAAGTCAAAGTATTCCTGTACGTGCCCTTGTTTGCACCAATGGTGCTTTTGGAAGTAGAGAAAATGATATCCCCCTCGAAAAACTCGCACGGATGAGACTTGAAGAGCAACGTAACGCAGTTCGACATTTAGGAATGGATACAGATGAGCTTTTTATTCTTGATAATGAGGATTGCACTCTTCGTGATACCGACCATGCACTTATTGAGCGTATAGCATTTCACATGAGGGAATTTCGTCCTAGCCACATAATCACCCATGACCCAATCACCATTTTTAAGAAGCAGCGAAAGCAATTTCATTTTATTAATCATAGAGATCATAGAGCTGTTGGGGGAGCTGTAGTAAATGCAGTTATGCCAATGGCACGCGATGTTTCATTTTTTCCAGAACATAGGAAAAAGGGACTTACTGGTATAGATGTGAAGAAAATTCTCGTTCATGATAGTTATGATGGAGAAATTTTTATCAATATTGATGATTTTATCGCGCAAAAGATAGAGGCATTGCTTTCGCATTCCAGTCAGTTCGATGATATGACAGTAAAGAGAATAATGATGATGAATGATGCTAATGCCGAAAAAGATACTGAGGAAACTGATTATTGGGAACGATTTCGGTATTATGAACTTGAACGATAATTTATAAAAATGTAATGTATTTATAAATAAAGCGTTGGTTGTATTGATTTACCTTTTACTTAAACATATGGTTTTGACATAAAAATAAAGCGGCTGGTCCTTCCAGTACAAAAATTAGTACGGGAATGGATACGAGGTGGCAGGTTCTTTCATAGGTAAGAACATATCGAGTGAATTTATCCTCAGGAAAATTCTAATCAGCGGGTACTGCCAGGTATTGTGATGTATACCTCATATATTTATATAAAATTCTAATGCGAGTTAGTTGACAAATATAGATATAACATCAAAGTACAGATGTGTATTCTTCATACACCCGATGTACTTAGTCATAAGAAATAAAATTCCGTATTACATTTATTAATAAACAGTTATGTGTGGTATTTTTGGCTACGTAGGAAAACAAGATGCGCAAAAAACTATTGTTGAAGGATTAAAACGTCTAGAGTATAGGGGGTATGATTCATGGGGAGTGGCTGTGGTGAGAGAAAATGGAAAAATTGAGGTTGAAAAAGAAGTGGGAGCGATTGGAGAACTGGATACTCTG
>JAGQLH010000023.1:0-2946 GCA_020429465.1 Candidatus Dojkabacteria bacterium
GTGAGCATGGCGAAAAGGAACGTGAATTTTACACGTTGGAAGATTTCATTGAACTATTTGACACTGAGAATCTTAACAAATCAAACCCTGTCTTTAATAGAGATAAGCTTGTATGGTTTAACCAGAAATATATACATATGCTTAAACCAGATCAGTTTGTTCTCACATTCACACAATGGCTAGAAAATTATGGGGATGATACCGATCTTAAAAATTCTATAATCGAACATGGTCCTGATTATCTTGAGTCTTCACTTGTGCTTGTACAGGAACGCTGTAAAGTACTCTCAGAACTACCTGATTTAATCTCGCCGTTTTATACATATCCTGAAAAATCAGCAGTTTATAAAGTAGTAGAAACTACTAAACAAACAAATAAACTTGATAAATCGACAATTGATTCATTTGTTTCAGCGTTTTGTTCAGAATTGGAACAACAATCTTCCGTTAAGAAATGGGGGCATGAATCATGGGAAACATTTGTAAGAACTTATGCTGAAAGTAATGAACTGAAAGCCGGACAGTTATTTATGACTCTTCGGATCGTTATTCTTGGAACACCATTTTCTCCGCCTCTCTTTGAAAGTATGGAAGTACTAGAGAAAGAGACCATACTTGAAAGACTAGCCTAAACATAATGGGATTTCTTCTTTTGTACGTAACTGCTGGTGATTACAAAGAAGCTCAGCTGATAGTTGATACATTACTCGAAAAGAAACTTATTGCGTGTGGCAACATTGTAGAGAATATGAAAGCCCTTTATTGGTGGGAGAATGCAATCCAAAGAGATGATGAGGTAATTATTATTGCGAAAACTTCTCGGAAAAAATTCAAGTCAGTTGAAAGCTGTGTAAAAGAGATACATTCATACGATTGCCCTTGTATCATTGGTTTGCCAATCGTGGAAGGATCTCAGGAATACTTGGAATGGATAGATGCAAGTGTCTCCTGATACATGAAGAACCCAGGGCTAGCGGGGGCAAGCTAGGGTAAAATTATCGAATTGAGCGGTTACATAGTAGTTCTCACCGGCAAACGCTCCAGTCGCAACTCCTACATTCACATCACCATCATAAGCAGGTACTTCTGAAATTACAACGCTTCCTCTACTATCTTTGTAGGAAAACCTAACAGAATCACCTATCCGTGACATCTGGACACTCAATGCATTTCCAAACCTAAACGAGCCTGTTTCATAAGCTATTTGATCACCTTCAATCCAGCTAGCAATAACATAACCTGTATCATTCAATCCTACGAGAAATTTATTACGCTCACCTTTGTCTTGTGCTACAAGTACTGCTGCACCATGCGAAAAATATTTCAAATTACTGACCTCAACCTCTGACATGAAATCATCGGAATACAGACCAGATGTATAGACGCCTTGCCAATTTTGACTATCGTACAAACGTCCTAATTTACCGTTCTCAATTAGATAAAACGAAGATGGTCTCCAAATTGATTTATTTAATTCATTTGAATCAAAATTATCGTATAGAATATCTTCACATGTGAGGACTTCAGACGCTTCACTTTGTTCTGGCAATGCAGAATTCTGAATAAGGTAATTACCGATGAAGGCTGCTATAGCGGTAAAAACTATGAGCGAAGAATAAAGACCGAGATTACTCCGTGTATCATGACGACCAATATCTTGTGTTGGAATTTGTGTATACTTCATCCTAATTCACTATACTTAAAAGTCCTATAAGGCGCAAGATCAGGTACATGCCCCTTGTCTATATAATTCTACAAAATTCTTAAAATCAAATATGTCTACTTCTCCATCTATATTAGTATCTTGACTTCCACATGGATTTTGAATAATTTCATACTCACAACTACTTCCGTATGAGTTTTTAAATGCTGGAAAATCGAAGATCGAAATTATAGTATCTTCATTCTGATCCATAGGTTTACATAGTGACAAGTTTGGTGGTGAACTTACTGGTGTTGCCGACGTAGTTGGACTTACTGATAACGTAGGGGATGCTGTAGCTGATGGTAGCGTTGATACACTTGGTACTACCGAAGGACTAGGTATATTTGTAGACGTTGGGGTTGGAGTTGGAATCAATGAAAACCTTCCTAAAAGAGGATAGTGATCAGAAATTAATATTGAATGATCACTTGAAACTACTTCTGTCGTATATAATTCAGACTCATAAAATATATAATCAATTCCAATGGATTCATCTAATTGGGGAGCGCTTGTCGGATCTGCCGTGATTAAACAAGAAGTATCTTCAGATTCACTACATGAATCCATAAAATTTTGAGAAAGTATTGCGTAACATTCTTGCTTGCGTTGCATATTATAGTCACCAGCAATAAAAATTTCTTTTGAATCTATCGTTGTTGTAGTCTCAAGAAATTGATTAAAATATGTTTTTGTTGCATCACACGATTCCGCTGGTTGTGGGTGATGATTCACAAATGTTAGAGCATAATCATCTTCGACTAGAATTTCAGCTATTTGGATAACATGATCATTTGTCCCGTGAGTTATATTGTCAAATCGCTTTACCTCTGTTGCGCCAATCGGATAACGAGAAAAAATAGCATTTGCAATTACATGCCCATTAACCTCAATCCCTCTGCTGGTAATAAAGGCATTCATTGCATATCCTTTACTCTCCAGATCGTCCTGAAGCATATGAGTATCTCGTTCTGACAATCGTATTTCTTGAAATGCAATAATATCTACTTGATTATCAATAATAAAATCTGCAACTTTACCTATGAACTGTGAGTAATTTGGATTTCGGGAAGGTAATCCGGCAGCGAGATTATATGAAAGTATTCGAAGTTCTACCGGGGCATCAGCTAATGACTCTTCTGGTGCTTGGGAATTTCTTACGAGAAATGTAACAAAACCAATGATAGAAAAAAGTGTAATAACAGATAAGAACACTTTTAGTATGATAAATTTTGGGTGCGCAG